>DASYSI010000110.1:0-7223 GCA_036003485.1 Burkholderiales bacterium
TGTCATAGCGCCCGGGCGGCCCCGCGAGCGCAAATTGAGGCATCCCCGCAATGGCGGCGGCACCCCCGATTGCAGTCAGAAATTCGCGTCTATCCATACGTTTTCGCTCGCGTTTTTGGTTCTTACTTCAATTGATACGCCGGGTCGAGCACCATCTGCCGCACCAGGTCGATTCCCGTGACACCCGCCGCGGGCGCGCTGACCGGCTCTGACGCGAGCACTACCTTCAACACCGGATCGCCTGGCCGGAACTGAGAAAGCCATTTGTCGCCGTCAAAATTAATGTCCATCATCGCGCGCGCAAAACGTTGCCGGCTGTCAATGCCGGGCTTGCCGCTGCCACTCACATTGTCGCCCGCTTTAACATTGTCAGTCTCACCATTCATTGCTACCGGTGTCGGACGCATTTCACGCGCGCGAAACAAACTCTCTAGTAATTGCTTGCGTGCGAGCAGCGTCGCGCTGTTGATCCACGCTTCGCCACCCGGCCAGCCCTTGACGTTGGGCGGCGCGAACAGGTCCTGACCGAGCTGGCGTGACACGAACAGAAACGGCGTCATCTCGCCGGTCTCAAAACGGAATTGACGCAGCGTGCCGACGATCAATTCCACTGGCGATTTGATCAATGCCGCGCGGTTCTGAGGTGCGTAGAACGCATCGGAAACCAGCAGCGCACGTAGCGCGACTTTGATGTTGTAGCGGTTATCGCGAAACATGCGCGCGATGCGCTTCACTTCAGCCGCGTCGGGGTTGGGCGACACGAACTCGCGCCAAAGCTTGGTAACGATGAGTTCGGCGGTCTGCGGCTGCGCGAGCAGGATATCGAGCACCGCGTCACCGTCGAATTCACCGCTGCGGCCGAGCACGGTTTTTACACCCTCATCGTGCACAGCGCTCCGGAACACGAATTCTCCCCTGTCTGGGTCAATACTCCAGCCGGTGAAAGCGCGCGCTACTTCCTTGATGTCTTGCTCGCCATAGTTACCCTCGCCGAGCGTAAATAGTTCCATCACCTCGCGCGCGAAATTTTCGTTCGGCTGACCTTTGCGGTTCGACGCGCTATCCAGATAGACCACCATCGCCGGATCTTTGGCGACCTCGTGCAGGAGATCGCCAAAATACCCGAACGCATGTTTGCGCAGCAGCAGGTTCTGCCGGTACATCAGCACCGGCGATCTGACTTTCTGCAGGCTGGAGACAAAATGATTGTGCCAGAACAGCACCATTTTCTCTGTCAGCGGCGAGGGCGTGGTCAGCATTTCGGTCATCCACCAGCTCCGCAGCTCGACGCCTTTTTGCATTTGCTCGCGGCGGAACTGCTTGCGTTCTTCTTCGCTCAATAGGCGCACGCGACGCGGGGATTCGAAGGTATTGACCCAGGCGGGCGCGGGAGTGCTGACGATGCTATTCTCGGTCCCTGCCAGCAACCGGTCGACCGCCTGTGCACGCGACAGCCTGGCAAAGGCATTGATATCGTCGACGCGGGCGGCGAAGCTGGTGCGGTTCAGCAGCTCGCGTGCTTCATCGAAACCCATCGGTGATGCCGCGAGCACCGCAGACGCTACGCATAGTAGCGACAGCATCACGACAAGTTTAGGCATTCTTCGCCGCACCGCTTATATTCCCACCGACGGAAGCAATTGCAGCAGTTGTTCCCTGCTCAATCCCGTACTCTGCACGAACTGCGGTAACAATTTCGACTCAATCTCGCTTAGCTCCGCTTTTTTTGCATTATCCGCGGTGCGCAACTGCTGTAATTCCTGCGGCGTGAAGCTGCGCCCGATGCGGGCCTCGAGCTTCGAAATCATGCCGCCGTCGTAACCGCGGCTACTACCGATATCCGGAGCCATCGCCTGCACGTCGGCAAGCGGCAGCTTGAAAATCTGCGCGACGGTCTGCGCGAATTTCTGCTGTGGCGGCAACATCGCGTCGCGCAGGCTGGTTGCGGCAATTGCAAACTGGCGACGCTGATCGGCCGTTAACGGCTTGCCCAGCCGGGCTTCGATTTTCTGTAACAAATCGAGGTTCGCGGGCGCAACGACATTCTTCGCCGGCAGCCACGCCGCGAAAATAAGCCCCGCCGCCAAAATCGCCAATAAAACTCCGCGTTGCACTGTGACTCCCTGAAAATTATTTGCCGCCCGAATTGCGGTCTTTGCCGTCACGGCATTTAGCGGGATCGGACTTACATTCCTCCCGCCGCTTTTCGAAGCGGGCTTTCATCTCTTCGCAGCGCTGTGGATTGGCTTTGCACCACTCTTCTCTGCGCGCTTTCATTTCGTCGCGGCACTTCTGAGGATCGGCCTTGCATTGTTCCTGACGCTGCTTCATTTTCGCTTTCATCTCTTCGCAGCGCTGCGGATTGGCTTTGCACCACTCTTGCCTGCGCGCTTTCATTTCTGCGCGGCATTTCTGAGGATCTGCCTTGCAACGCTCGCGCTCAGCGGCGCGGTCGGTCTGCAAGCCTGCGCCGCTGTCAGGACGCTCGGCGGCACCGGGCAGTCCCTGCGCAGCCGCCGGTGCAACATGAGCTGTCAAGAGAGCGACTGCGCAGATTACGCTGAATAAACCGTGTTTCATGGATCGCCCCTGTGCGTTTGAACGGAATCGATTTCAGCCCTAACGCTGCTGGCGCCGGTAGATCTCGCGGTTGGCGCGATCCAGATCGCGATTCAGATCGCGGCGCTCTTCGTCGGTGAGCCTGCCGCCTGGGCGTTGCGGCGGCTGCGGCGGCGGTTCGGAGCGGCGAAAATCCCGGTTCGGCTGGCGCTCGAATTGGGGTTGGCGCTCGAATTGGGGTTGGCGCTGGAATTGGCCTGGCTGGCGCTGGAATTGCCCCGGTTGCGCGCGTGGCATCTGCGCGGGCATCGCGCCGCCGCGCCAACCGCGTCCCGGGTCGGCGAACGCCGACTGCGCGAACGCCGCCAGCACCGTCAGGATGACGCCAATCAGGATTTTCATGCGCTGCTCTCCATATCATTCGAGCGTCATCAGCCACGTCTGGTTGCATCCCGCCTCGCATTATAAATCCGGGCGTGGACCGCAATCGGGTCAAAAAATTCCTGCCGATAACGACATTGCTCGCTAACGTTGATCATGTTACGCCGGGTTTGCGAAGCAGCTCGTAATGCAGTCCGGATTTTTGTAACAAATTGTTTCCAGGTCTTCTGGCGCAAAACAACTGCTTACCAAAAGAGTGGAATTGACCGATTCAAACCGCTAGCATGGCGGCCATGAGTGAATCCAAGACCCGTATTATCGTCGTCGACGACGACGCGCGGTTGCGCGAACTGCTCAACCGCTATCTGACAGAACAGGGATTCAGCGTGCGCGCAGTCGCTGACAGCAACGAAATGAATCGCTGGATTGCGCGCGAGCGCTATGACCTGATGGTGCTCGATCTCATGATGCCGGGCGAGGACGGGCTATCGATCTGCCGCAGATTGCGCGGAGTTGGCGACAAAATCCCGATCATCATGCTGACTGCCAAAGGCGACGACGTCGACCGCATCGTTGGGCTCGAAGTCGGCGCCGACGATTATTTGACCAAGCCCTTTAATCCGCGCGAGCTCGTTGCGCGCATCCAGGCCGTGCTCAGGCGCGTGCCTGAACCGCAACCACCGGGCGCACCGACGACCGACCAGCAGGTGATCGAATTCGGAGAATTCCGCTTCAATCTTGCCGCTCGCAGTCTCACGCGCAGCGGCGAAGACCTCGCGCTCACTACTGGCGAATTCGCCCTGCTCAAGGTGCTGGTGCAACATCCGCGCACGCCGCTGTCGCGCGACAAACTGATGGAACTCGCGCGCGGGCGCGAGTTTGGCGCGTTCGATCGCTCGATCGACGTGCAGGTTTCGCGCCTGCGCAAGCTGATCGAGGCCGACCCCGCCAAGCCCGCCTATATCCAGACCGTTTGGGGATTTGGCTATGTGTTCATTCCCGACGGCAAGCCGGCGGCATAAAACCGCCGGGGAAAGACGCGAGGCGAAAGACGATAGACGTAAAAGCCGGGCACCGACTGCGGTCGGCCCCCCCTGTCGTCTCTCGTTTATCGTCTCTCGCCCCATGACGTTACTTCCGCGCAGTTTGCTGTGGCGCACGATGCTGCTGCTGGCGGTGTTGATGGTCGCGGGGCAATTTGCGTGGCTGCAGATATTTCGTGCCACCGAGCGTGAGCCGCGCGCGTTTCAGATTGCGCAGCAAATCAGCAGCGTGGTCAATCTTACACGTTCGGCGCTGATCACCGCCGATCCCGCAAAACGCATCGATTTGCTGCGCGATCTTTCGCAACAGGAGAGCATCCAGGTCTACGCCGACGCGCCGAATGTGCCGGTCGAGCCGCTGTCGGGCCGTGCGCTCACGCAGCTCGTTGCCGCAGAATTGAAACGTCGCCTCGGCCCGGGCACTCAATTGTTGGGATCGCGCGAAGGCGTGCGCAGCATATGGGTCAACTTTGAGATCGATGGCCAGACTTACTGGGTGCGTTTGACCCGCGAGCGCATCGAGCGCGCGGAGCAATTGCGCTGGATCGGCTGGGGCGCGTTGATACTGCTGCTATCGGTCGGGGGCGCCTTTTTGATCGTTACTCGCATCAACCGGCCGCTGCGCGAGCTGGCACGCGCAACCGCAGCTATCGGGCGCGGAGAAACGCCGCAAGCGGTTGCCGAAGAATCCGGCCCTGCCGAAATCCGCACGCTCGCGCGAGCCTTCAATCAGATGACAAACGATCTAAAACGCATCGACGCGGATCGCGCGCTGCTGTTGGCCGGCGTCTCGCACGATCTGCGCACGCCTTTGGCGCGCATCAGGCTCGGCGTTGAAATGCTGGGCGATAAAGCCGATGCGACGCTCATTGACGGAATGGTGCAGGATATTGAGGACATCGACGCAGCAATCAACCAGTTCCTCGATTTTGCGCGCGTGACGGGCGAGCAAAGTGCTGCTTCCGAGGTGGATCTCGAAGAGCTCGTGCATTCAGTCGTCGAGCGTTACCAGCAGCAGGGCAAGCCCGTTCGCGCGCGATTCACCGGCGTGCCGCAGTTGCAAATGAAAGTACTCGCGATCCGCCGTCTGTTGACCAATCTCATCGACAATGCGCTGCGCCACGGCGGAACCGAGGTGGAAGTCCAGACGGCCGTAAGCGACGGATGGGTACGGCTGTCGATACTCGACCGCGGCCCTGGCATCCCGTCGGCTGACACCGCGCGCATGCTGCAGCCTTTTACGCGCCTCAATGAAGCCCGCAGCACCAGCGGCTCGGGGCTGGGGCTCGCGATAGTGGATCGCATCGCGAAGCTGCACGGCGGCAGGGTCAGCCTGCTCGCGCGCGAGGGCGGGGGGTTGGAAGCGAGAATCGAATTTCCGGTGGCGCGCGGGCGCGCGCAAAGCCAAAGCTAGCGCCGCACGCGCAGCGAAGTATTCCTCAGGCGCAACGATAGAATGCGTCCGAGCGCGAACAGCAAGTCGTACATGAGTTTGGGTTCGACCTCGCCAAGCCGATGGAATTTTTCCTGCGTCAGACACAGCAGTTCGCCTTCGGTCACGGTCCACACGTTGGCCGACCGCGGCTGGCCGTCGAAGAACGACTGTTCGCCGATCACGCTTCCGGCGCCGATCTTTGCGAGCGGACTGATGCTGACACCGTCAACGTAGGTCGCGCCGACTTCAAGCGAGCCTGCGGCGACGAAATACAGCGCACGGTCGTCGACACCGCGCTGAATCACGACCTCGCTTGCCTTGAACGGGCGCGGCGTCGTGGCCGCCAGCAGTGTGCGCCACTCCGCCTCGCCCCACTCGGGCAACAGCAGATTGTCGCCGCTGCTGCCGCGATCAACAGCGCTGCGCCGGAATACCGGGATGTAATGATCCAGTCGGTTCTCAGTCATAGACAAGGTGCGGCTACTACTCCGTGCATTATACAAACCTGCTAGCATGATCGCATCACTATTCGTGGCCGGAGCGCAAACGGTGAAAACAATTTTAGGATCGACTTTAATGCTGGCTGCGCTGCTGCCTGCGGTTGCGTCAGCGCAGAGTCAGCAGGTCAATATCTTTTGGTTCGAGGATGCATCGTGCGCCGCGTGGATCAAATCGAGCGGCAACAAAGCACTGCGCGCCCAATATGAGTTCTGGATCCGCGGCTTTGTCTCGGGACACAACTACGCGCAGCCGTCCCACCAGGTCAAAGTCGGGGAATTTCCCGGCAGCGAGGCATTGCACCAATATCTGGATCAATACTGCCGCGATAATCCGAAAATAAGTTTTGTCGGCGGCGCGATTCAGTTAGTCGAGCAATTGCTCGAGCGGGCCGCGACAGGCAAGCCGTTACCCGCGAAAAAAGAGCCCGTCAAAGCATCCACTCCTGGCGCCAGATAGGGAACAGGAATTCGGCAGCACCATTATCACTGATCGGCATGCAGCGGCCAGCGCGCGAGCACCTGATATTCGGCTCCCTTGGCGCCGCGTGCCGATTCGATCAGCGCGAAATCGCTGATCCGCCATACGAACTTCGGCATCGGTAATGCGGCCGGCACGCGCGCATCGCGTATCAGCGTGACGTGCGGGACATACTCATTTTCTTTGCGCTGCCGGTCGAATTGAATGCCGGCATGCTGCAGCGAGCGCTCGAGTGCAGCGACCAGCGCGCGCAATGGCTCAGGAATCGAGATCGGCGCTGCCCATACGATGCGGTTATGCCGCCAGTAACCGGTCTTGCCGAATTCAAGGCTGAACCCGGCGCGACACTGCTGTTGCGCAGTCGCCTCGAGTTGAAAAGTTTTTGCGTGCGCGACATTGCCGAGAAATACGAGCGTCAAATGCAGGTGGTCGGGGCGGATCAAGCGCCCGCCGCTCACCTTATGCGCCGCTTGCGCGAGCGAGTGCAGCCGTTCGCGCACGCCGGCGTCAGGCCAGAGCGCAAAAAACAGCCGGTGCGTGGATGCTTCGCTCGTCAGTCGGTGACTTTCGCACCATCGGCCGACATCCGCGCAATCAACGCGATTGCTTCGGCGGCAATGCCCTCGCCGCGGCCGGTAAAGCCAAGTTTGTCGGTGGTCTTGGCCTTGACGCTGACGTCACGCTTAGCCACTCCCAGATCAGCGGCGATGTTGACGATCATCTCCGCAATGTGTGGTGCCATGCGCGGTTCCTGCGCAATAATTGTGGCATCAAGGTTGACGAGACCCCAGCCGTTTTTTGCCAGCAGCGCCGCGGTCTCGCGCAAC
>DASYSI010000111.1:0-9958 GCA_036003485.1 Burkholderiales bacterium
CGTCTTAATTTAATGATCCGGCGTTTTCTCGGCAAGGTCTTTTCAGGCAAGCTATTCCGGCCGGCCCAGTCCAAGGTCATTCCGTTCAAGTCCCATCGCATCGCGCGCGAGCGCATCAGCCGCTGCGCGGCCACGATCTGCGAAACGCTGCAGCAGCGTGGCTACGCGACGTACGTGGTCGGAGGCGCCGTGCGCGATCTGCTGCTCGGGCGCGAACCCAAGGACTACGATATCGCGACTGCTGCGCGGCCCGAGCAGGTGCGCGCGACGTTCCGCCGCTCACGCATCATCGGCCGCCGCTTCCGGCTGGTGCACGTGATGTGCGGCAGCGAGACCGTGGAAGTGTCGACTTTTCGCGGTATCAGCAGCGGTCCCGATGACGTTGATGATGCCGAGCAAACGACAGACGAGCACGGGCGCATCCTGCGCGACAACGTGTTCGGGAGCATCGAAGACGACGCACGGCGGCGCGATTTCACCATCAACGCGATGTTTTACGACCCGGTACGCGAGGAAGTGCTCGATTATCACCACGGCGTGCGCGATCTCAAGGCGCGCAAGCTGCGCATGATCGGCGATCCCGCGCAGCGCTATCGTGAAGACCCGATACGCATGCTGCGCGCGGTGCGATTCGGCGCAGCGTGCGGGCTCGAAATCGAACCGCAATCACGCAAACCGATCCGTGAGCTGGCCGAGCTCTTGCACAACGTGCCTAAAGCACGCGTGTTCGACGAGATGATGAAGCTTCTGCTGTCGGGGCATGCCGCCGAGGGTGTGCGGCGGATGCGCAAGGAGGGTTTGCACCATGGTTTACTGCCGTTGCTCGACGTGATACTCGAGCAGCCGCTCGGCGAGCGCTTCGTGATGAAAGCGCTCGAGAGTACCGATCAGCGCATCAAAGGCGACAAGCCGGTGTCGCCCGGGTTCTTGTTCGCGGCGCTGCTATGGCACGAAGTTCTCGCCGCGTGGAAGCAGGCCGAAGCGCGCGGCATGCATACGATGCCGGCGCTGTATCAAGCCATGGATCAGGTTTTGCAGGTGCAGGCTGAAAAGATTGCGATCCCGCGCCGCTACGGTGCCGACATGAAGGATATCTGGGCGCTGCAGGCGCGTTTCCTCAACCGCTCGGGCCGCCGTCCGTACCATCTGCTCGAGCACGTGCGTTTTCGCGCGGGCTTTGACTTTCTGCGGCTGCGCTGCGAGAGCGGCGAGATCGACGCCGAGCTCGGCGCGTGGTGGGAGAAGTTCCAACATGCCGACGAGGCGACTCGCGCCGGCATGCTGCAGAAAGACAGCGCGGGGCCGGGAAATAAACGGCGCCACCGTCCGCGACGCAAGAAAAAACCGGCCGCCGCTGCCGCAACGCATGCCGGAGAATGATGAAGCGCGTAGCAGCTTATATCGGGCTTGGCAGCAATCTCGAAGATCCTGCTTCGCAGATCAAGGCGGGATGCGCCGCGATTGCCGCGCTGCCGGCGACGGAGCTCATCGGGCGTTCCGCGCTTTACCGCAGCGCACCCGTCGGTTACAGCGACCAGCCTGACTTCATCAATGCCGTGGCCAAGGTTGAAACGACGTTAGACGCGCGCGCATTGCTCGACGCGTTGCTTGCGATCGAGTTGAACCACGGCCGCGTCCGCGATTTCCCGAATGCACCGCGCACGCTCGACCTTGATCTGCTCTTGTATGGCGATCTCGAACTGCACGCGCCCGGACTGACGATCCCGCATCCGCGCATGCATGAGCGCGCTTTCGTGCTGGTTCCGCTCGCCGAGATCGATCCGCAGTGTGTGATACCGGGGCGCGGCAAAGTCGCCGAGCTGCTGCGAGCAGTCGATGCCGGCAGCGTGGTGTTGGTGGCGCCGCGAAGCGCGGCTGCAGGCGGCACCGGGAGCTGACGTGAATCTGCTGCCTGAAAAATACCGCTACATCGCCGTTGAGGGACCGATCGGCGCCGGCAAAACCAGCCTTGCGCGTCTGCTCGCCGAGAAGAGCGGCAGCGTGGCGCTACTCGAAGATCCGGATGCGAATCCGTTTCTGGCCGGCTTTTATCGCGATCATGCGCGCTACGCGCTGCCGACGCAGTTGTTTTTCCTGTTCCAGCGCGTGAACCAGGTGCGTGAGCTCAACCAGGCTGATATGTTCAAACGTGCGACCGTCGCCGATTTCATTCTCGACAAGGATCCGTTATTTGCACGCCTGACGTTGAATGATGATGAGTTGAAGCTGTATCACCAGATGTATGCGCAGTTGAAGCCGCATGCGATGACGCCCGATCTTGTGATTTATCTCCAGGCGTCGACTGAGACTCTGATCGACCGCGTCAAGCGCCGCGGCGTAAGCTACGAGCGCGCGATTTCCGAGGAATATCTGGTGCGCCTTGCCGAAGCCTATGCACGCTTCTTCTACCAGTACGATGCGGCGCCGGTATTGATCGTGAACTCGGATAACCTCAATTTTGTTGATTCGGCGGGGGATTTTGATTTATTGTTACAGCGTATCGCAGCGATGCGCGGCGCGCGCGAATTTTTCAGCCTCGGGGAGTGAAATCCATGCGAATCACATTGGCCGCGTTGCACAAGATGACGCAGGACGGCGACCGGATCACGATGCTCACGTGCTATGACGCGAGCTTCGCGGCGCTGCTCGATGCGGCGGGCATCGATTCGCTGCTGATCGGCGACTCGCTGGGCATGGTGCTGCAAGGCCACGACTCGACGCTGCCGGTAACGATGCACGACGTGGCGTATCACACGGCGTGCGTCGCGCGCGGGTCGAAGCGCGCTTTCGTCATTGCCGATATGCCGTTCGGCAGCTTCCAGATAAGTCCGGGACACACGTTCGAGAATGCCGCGCGTTTGATGGCGGCCGGCGCGCAGATGGTCAAACTCGAAGGCGGCGAGCCAATGGCCGAGACCATCGCGTATTTGACCGCGCGCGGCGTGCCGGTATGCGGCCATCTTGGGCTCACGCCGCAGTCGGTGCACCAGTTGGGCGGATACCGGGTGCAAGGCAAGACCGAATCCCAGGCGGAGCGGTTGATCAGCGAAGCCAAGCTGATCGAGAACGCGGGAGCCGGCATGATCGTACTCGAGCTGATCCCGGCCGCGCTTGCGCGCGCGGTCACGCAGCAGCTTCGCATACCGACGATCGGCATCGGCGCCGGCAGCGACTGTGCGGGGCAGGTGCTCGTGCTGCACGACATGCTCGATATCTACCCCGGCAAAAAAGCAAAGTTCGTAAAGAATTTTTTGCGCGATGGCGGCAGCATACAGGGTGCGATTGCAGCTTACGTCAAGGAAGTCAAGGCCGGTAAATATCCCGGCCCCGAGCATTCTTTCTAGGATTTGAGGAAATCTGGGCCGCGGGCAGTGTAGAATTCTCCCGCCTCATTCCTGGCGCCTCGATCTCAATCTTGCATGGATGTTATCCATTCAGTCGCCGCCTTGCGCGACCGCCTGCAGCGCGAGCCGAACAACGTGTTCGTGCCGACGATGGGCAATCTGCACGCGGGGCACATACAGCTGATCAATATCGCCAAGCCGCGAGCCGCATGCACGGTAGTCAGTATTTTCGTCAACCGCCTGCAATTCGGGCCCCAGGAAGATTTCGAGCGTTATCCGCGTGCGCTCGAGTCCGATTGCGCGCAGCTGCAAGCCGCCGGCGTCGATGTCGTATTCGCGCCCGACGAACGCGAGATCTATCCCGAGCCGCAGACGTACGTCGTCGAGCCGTCAAATCTGCAGCACATTCTCGACGGCGAGGTGCGTCCCGGACATTTTCGCGGCGTTGCGACTGTGGTGATGAAGCTCTTCAATATGGTGTCGCCCCACTCCGCGATTTTCGGCAAGAAAGACTATCAACAGTGCCTGGTGCTCGCCAACATGGCGCGCCAATTTGCGCTGCCGATCGAAATCATTCTCGCCGAAACGGTGCGCGCCGAAGACGGACTCGCGCTGTCGTCACGCAATACTTATCTGTCGCCCGAAGAGCGCCGCGAAGCACCGCGCCTGTATCAGCTGCTGCGCAAAGCGCGCGACGAAATCAATGCCGGAGCGCGCGATTATCAGCGCATTGAGCTCGACGTGATGGCGGAGCTCGCGCATCACGGCTGGAAACCCGATTACATCGCGGTGCGCCGCCAGAGTGATCTGCAGCCGCCGCAGAACGGCGAACACCGTGTGGTGGTGCTCGCCGCGGCACGGCTCGGCCGCACGCGGCTCATCGACAACGTCGAAGTATCGATTTGATCAGATGGGTCGCGGATTTGGTTGAATCGATGGGTATCGCTTGCGCTTAGCCCATCGGCATGCAACAGACACAGGTCCGATGCGCAGGATAACGGCGGCTTTATTGATCGGAGCAGGAGGCGGAATCGTCGCGTTCGCCACAGCGCTTTGCCATGGGCAGGCATACCCGAGCAAGCCTGTCAGATTGATTGTCCCGAATGCGCCGGGCGGGGGATCCGACCTGGTCGGACGGCTGGTCGCCGAAAAATTATCGCGTGCGCTCGGACAACAGGTCGTAGTCGAAAATCGCGCCGGTGCCGGTGGCCAGCTTGCCGCCGAGTTCGTCGCCCGCTCCGCGCCGGATGGGTATACGCTGTTGCTCGGAACCACCAGCACGCTCATCACCGCGCCCGCCTTATATCCCAAAATCGGCTATAACCCGACGGTCGATTACGCTCCGATCTCGGCGGTTGCCTCGACGACGTATCTGCTGGTTATCCACCCGTCGGTTCCTGCAAGATCGGTAAAGGACTTGATCAACGCGGCGAAGGCGCGCCCCGGCCGTTTGAATTACGCATCGACGGGACCCGGTAGTCCGGCGCACCTCGCGGGAGAACTGTTCAATTCCATGGCCGGGGTTAACACGGTACATATTCCGTACAAGGGAAGCTCGCCGGGGACGCTATCGGTGGTCCAGGGCGAAACCGATCTGATGTTCGGTAATATTCTGCCGTCGATCCCTCTTATTCAATCCAATCGGCTGCGCCCGCTCGGCATCACTAGTCTGAAGCGCTCCTCGCTGCTTCCGCAATTGCCGACTCTCGATGAATCCGGCCTGCGCGGCTTTGAGGTACAGCAGTTTTATTCGGTACTGGCTCCCGCGGCAACGAGCAGCGACATCATTAGAAGACTCAATCAGGAAGTAAACAGGGAAATGCAGTCGGCGGAAACCAAAAACAGGCTCGCGCTAGAGGGATCGGAAGTCATGGTCTCGACGCCTGAAGCGCTTGAGCGGCTGATCGTCTCGCAGATCGCTAAATGGAACGCGGTAATCAGGCAAGCCGGGATCAAGCCCGATTAAGCGCACGTGCACGGGATTGAAGATCGGTCCGATCCCGGTACGGGATGGTGTGCGTCCGCGGGCAAAATGCTTTTGGCGCGCACGGTTGGCCGCTTCGAGGTATCATTCTTCATAAGCAGGTCCAGGCAGCGCCCGCAGGTAATTCGATCACCGAGGATTGTGAGCCCGGGAAAATATGGTCAGCGAGGTAAAAAAGAGATTCTGCAGTACCGGCAGCCATTGGGCGGTCGGTGAATTCCGCAAGATCGGGACCAACCGATGGATTTGCGCTGCGTGCTTTCAGCAAAGAAAAACCGAGCTGCGTAATCTCGCCAAGAACAAGCTTTTGGCGGCGGGCAAGACGTCCAAGCGCTAGGCTGCTAGCCATCGAGCATGTGTACTGCGCCGAGCTGGAGCAGCATTCCGAGCTCGTCGCCAAAGTACCAGCTTTCCACCCACTTGCCATCGACGACGCGCATGATGCCGACTTCCGGCATCTCGACGCGCCTGCCGGTTGGAGGCAACCCGTAAAAACTCGCCGTATGGGTGCCGCGCAAATTGAACTGCATCCACACTTTATCGCCTTCCGCGGTAAGCCCGGTGATCCTGTCGTTGCGTCCCGGGAACGCGGTGGTGGGAGTGAATTGAGCCACGCCGCGGGCCGTCGCGTAGTCGCGCAGATGCTGCAGCCCCAGTCGCCGCTGCTGGTGATTGGGCGCGCGGTCTTCTTTAATCGGCGTCGATGATTTGGAGCGCGCGATGATGATCTTGTTGCGGTCTTCCTGCGAAGCCTGCGGCTTGGCGAGCAGGCGCTGCAGCGCGACATCGCCATCCTCACCGGCATCGGTCACGGGCGGTGCGATCAATTTTCCGTCCTTGCGCACGGGTAATCGGGCGCCGAGCTGCTTCAGCAGCCCTGCTTCGTCGGCCATGAACCAGCCGTCGGTGATCTTGCCGTCTGACACGCGGAAAAAACCGATTTCGTAAATGTCGATCTTCTTGCCGGTGGCAGGAATGCCGAGAAAGTTACCCCGGTGCGTGCCGGTCAGCCGCCACAGCATACCGACCCTGTCGTCTTCGGCAATCATGTCTTCAATGAAGTCAGCGCGGTCGGGAAACGCGGCGCGCAAGCCGGGTCCGGGGCTCGGAAAGTCCTGGTCGCGCGCATTGTTGGCGAGATTCTCGACGCCCGCCCGCGCGCGCTTGTAATTCGGCGACATGATCTCGCGCATGACCGCCGCTTCGTCCGGAGTGCCCTGAGACTCCTTGAAGCGGCGAACCACGGCTTTGTTGCGCGCCGCTTGCGAAGCTGGCGCCTGCGCCGCGGTCCATCGCGGGCTTCGCGCCAACGCCAGACCTGCGCTCGCGCTGAGAGTGCCCTTGAGGAATCTGCGCCGATTGAACTGCATCAAGTACGCCGATTGAAGTATCTGAGACTTGATTTATTGTACTACGTGCGCCGCTGCGTTCGGTGCATCTGACGCAAGGTTCAACAGGCGCTGCAGCTCGTCCAGATCAACGGGCTTGACCATGTGGTAGTCAAAACCCGCAGCCGCTGTGAGCGCCTTGTCTTCGGGGCTGCCATATCCGGTCAGCGCAATCAACATGAGTTTTCCAAGGCCGGGAGTTTTGCGTATCTGCCGCACTACCTCATAGCCGTTCATTCCGGGCATGCCCAAGTCGAGCAAAACTGCGTCGGGGTGGAAAGCGGCGATTCGAGTTGTTGTCTGCGTCGGATCGAGACAGCATTCTGTCGCGTAATTCATAGTTCGCAGCACAACCGCCAAACTTTCACACGCGTCTTCGTTGTCGTCGACGATAAGGACTCGCGCTTTCCTGCCGGGACCGCTCACAGCCTTCAGCGCGGGTTCCGGCGCATACGCCCGGATGTCTGCGCGCAAAGGCAGGGTGACGACAAACTCGCTGCCTTGCCCCGGTCCGGCGCTTATGGCTTCTACCGTGCCGCCGTGCAGTGCAATCAGTTCTTTGACCAGGCTCAATCCGATGCCAAGACCCCCCTCGGTGCGCTCGGCCCGTGCGTCGACCTGCGAAAACAGATCGAACACTCTGGGAAGCCACTGCTTTGGAATTCCCATGCCGTTGTCGCGCACGACGATGTGCGCCGTATCGCCGGCGGTTGCAAGTCCGAGAAAAATCTTGCCCGAGTCTGGCGTGTATTTCGCCGCATTGCTCAGGAGGTTCACCACGGTTTGCACCAGGCGTACCCGATCGCCATGTACCCATACCGGCTCGTTGGGAACGCTGATTGAAAAGGTATGCCCGTGCTCATTGATCAGACTGCGCATCGCTTCTTCGGCCGCGTGCACGACCTCGCGCAGATCGAAGGTTTCATTGCGCAGTGCGATCTTGCCCGTATTAACGCGCGAAATGTCGAGTAAATCGTCGACCAGTCTGCCCAATTGCGTGGTCTGGCGCTCGATGAGCTTCCTCGCCCATTCCATGGTTTCCGGTGTCGCATGGATCTCCATCGCCTTTACCGCGCTTGCGATTGGCGCAAGCGGATTGCGCAGCTCATGTGCGAGCACGGCCAAAAAGCGGTGGGTCTGGCGTCCTTCTTCCTCCAGACGCTGTGCTTCCTTCGCCGCAGTCAGGTCGCGCGTGATCTTGGCAAAGCCGCGCAGCCGACGGTTCTTGTCGTAGAGCGCAGTAATAACGACGTTCGCCCAAAACCTGGATCCGTCTTTCCGGATGCGCCAGCCTTCGTCCTCGAACCGGCCTTCGGCTTTCGCGAGCTCGAGCTCATGTTGCGGCCAGCCCGCGGCGATCGCGTCGGGCAGGTAAAATTTAGAAAAGTGCTGACCGATGATTTCGTGCGCGGCATAGCCTTTTATTTTTTCCGCGCCCAGGTTCCAGCTCGTTATATTCCCGGCCGGGTCAAGACCAAAAATCGCATAGTCGGAAACGTTTTCGACGAGCAGGCGAAACTGGTCCGAAGCGACCGGGTTTCCGTCGACGGCGAAGTTGGATTCCGGCTGGACGGGCGTTGACATGGCAGGGCAGCTCGCGCGGTATTTACTTTTCGTGTCTGGTGCCCGAAGGGGGAATCGCACCCTACGATTACTCGATGATTTTAGCTCGGCTATCGAACCTGCGCGCAAAATAAGTACATAGCGTCTGGTACCGGGAGGGCCCCCACGGATTTTATTTGATTTTAGCTTGGCTCTTGGAGCCTGCGCTGAAATCCGGCACAGCAACTGACGTTGCGTCTGGTGCCGGGAGGGGGAATCGAACCCCCACGGTATCGCTACCGCCGGATTTTGAGTCCGGTGCGTCTACCAGTTCCGCCATCCCGGCTGAGCGGCGGATTATCGCGCAAACGGTTATGCGCTACAACAATGGAAAACGTCGTCGCGAATATTGCGAATCCAACGCACAAACATAGCGCTCTTTTTGCGGCAGCGAAGCGGGTTTTGACTTATTCTTGTCCTCCATTTGTCTTTAGATCCGGTCGTGAAGCTTTCCGATTTCGATTACGCGTTGCCGCCGGAACTGATCGCGCAGTTTCCCGTCGCCGAGCGCAGCGCAAGCCGTCTGCTGCATCTCGACGGCGCGCGCGGAATAGTCTGCGACCGTGAGTTTCGCGATTTGCCCGGGCTCGTCGATGCGGGCGACGTGGTCGTCATGAACGACACGCGCGTCGTCAAGGCGCGCCTCACGGGCCGCAAGCAAAGCGGCGGGCAGGTCGAGGTTCTGATCGAGCGTGTGCTTGACCATGAGCGGGCGCTGGCGCAGGTGCGCGCGAGCAAAAGCCCGGGCGCAGGCACGCGCTTGCTGCTTGCGCACGGAGCGGTTGCCGAAGTGCTCGGCCGTCAGGGCGAATTTTTCGAGCTGCGTTTCACCGATTGCGATGACGTGTTTGCGCTGCTCGAGCGCAGCGGCAGCGTTCCGCTTCCGCCCTACATCGAGCATCAGCCCGACGCGAGCGATGACGCGCGCTATCAGACGGTTTATGCGCGCAACCCGGGGGCGGTTGCCGCACCGACCGCCGGTCTGCATTTCGACACCGCGCTGCTCGCGGCGCTGAAGACGCGCGGCGTTGAGCTCGCGTGGCTTACGCTGCACGTCGGCGCCGGAACGTTTCAGCCGGTGCGAGTCGAAAATCTTGCCGAGCACACGATGCACGCTGAATGGTACACGCTGCCGCAGCCGACGGTCGATGTCATCGCTGCGGCGCGCGCGGCGGACCGCAAAATCATTGCGGTCGGCACCACCACGCTGCGCGCGCTCGAGTCCGCCTCAGCCAGCAGCGAGTTGCGCGCCGGCAGCGCCGAGACGCGGCTATTCATCGTGCCGGGATACCGTTTTCGCGTCGTCGACCGTCTGATCACGAACTTCCATCTGCCGCGCTCGACGTTGCTGATGCTGGTTTGCGCGTTCGCGGGCACGGACAATATCCGTCGCGCCTATCACCACGCGGTGGAAAGCCGCTACCGTTTTTTCAGCTATGGCGATGCGATGTTGATTGAACGACGGTGATTGCGCGCGCGATTGAAATATAATGGCGCAGCGAAGTGAATCATGGCATTACGATCCGTAGTTTTCCCCGATGAAATTTGAGCTTCACGCCACCGACGCCGCCGCGCGGCGCGGCACACTCACGCTCGCGCACGGCACGGTCGACACGCCGGCATTCATGCCGGTCGGCACT
>DASYSI010000112.1:0-14396 GCA_036003485.1 Burkholderiales bacterium
GCGATCGAGGTCGACATGCAAGCGCTGGTCCAGGATGTTTTGCGGGAACTCCAGGCCAATGAAGCCTGCAAATCAGCGCGCATCACCGTCGCGGAGCTTCCGGTGGCGTGGGGCGATCGCGCCATGCTCAGACAGGTATGGATAAATCTGTTGTCGAACGCGATTAAGTTTTCTGGAAAAAGCGACGCGCCAGCCATCGAGATCCGGGGAAGCAGCGACGGTGCCGAATCCGTTTATAGCGTACGCGACAACGGCGTCGGATTCGACATGCAGTACTACAACAAGCTATTTGGGGTGTTTCAGCGCCTGCACGGCAGCGATGAATTTTCGGGGTCCGGCGTCGGGCTTGCGATCGTGCAGCGCATCGTAAGCCGCCACGGCGGCCGCGTCTGGGCCGAGGCGAAACCCAATCAGGGTGCAACGGTTTTTTTTGCGCTCACGCAGGACAGACGGCAAACAGAACGAGCTGGCTGACTCGCGTCACTCGACGCGAATTTTCGCTTCCTTGACGGCCTTCGCCCATTTTTCCATCTCGCTGCGGATGTTGGCCGCGAACTGCTCGGGCGTACTGCCGATCGGCTCATAGCCCAGTCCGATCAGACGCTGGCGCACTTCGGGAATCTGCAGCACTTTCATCATTGCGCCGCTCAACGTGTTGACGATCTCGCGCGGCGTTGCCGCGGGCGCGAGCGAGCCCCAGTAGCTGCCGGCGTCGACGCCCTGCAATCCCGCTTCGGCGAATGTCGGCACGCCCGGGAGCGCGGGGATGCGTCGGGCGCCGGTCACCGCGACCGCGCGCAGTCTGCCTGTTGCCACATGCTGAGCGAGCGAGCTCGGACCGCCGAACATCATCACGACCTGCCCCGCAAGCACGTCGGCGGTTGCCGGGCCGCCGCCCTTATAGGGAATCACCACGAGATCGATCTTGGTAACGGACTTGAACTGCTCGACACCGAGATGTGTCGCGCTGCCGTAGCCGCCCATCGCGAAATTGAAAAGTGTCGGCCGTGACTTCGCGAGCGCAAGCAGCTCTTTGAGTGTTTTCGCGGGCACCGAGGGATGGATGACGAGCGCGACCGGCGCGGAGGCGAGCAGCGAAACCGGCGCGAAATCCTTGAGTGAGTCGTAAGGAAGCCTGGAGAACAGACTCGGATTGCTGGCGAACGAGGTGTCGACATTGAGAATGGTATAGCCGTCGGGCGCGGCCTTCGCGACATAATCGGTCCCGATCTGACCGCCGGCCCCTGCGCGGTTTTCCACTACGATCTGTTGTCCCAGCAATTCGGTCAGCCGGGGCGCCATGATGCGGGTCAGGTTGTCGGTCCCGCCGCCCGGTGCAAGCGCAACGACAATGCGCACCGGGCGCATCGGATATCCTTGTGCGAGCGCCGCTTCTCCGAAGCTCACACCGAAAAGCGCCACCGCAGTTGCGGCGATACGCTGCGAGCATCGCGGATAAACGCGCATGTCCGGCTCAGAGCTTGATGCCGTGCAGAAAGCTCGTGCGCTCACGCCCGCCGGCCATAATGAAGCTGAAGTCGCTGCCGCTCAGAATAAAACGCATGCCGAGCCCTATATATTTCTCCATCAGCTTGGGCTCGTAGACTCCGCCCATCCCCGGATGCACGCCGTGCTTGCGGCACGCGGCGATTACGGTGCGATACGCGTCCTCGACTTTCGAATTCGCGAATTGCGCCGGGATGCCCATCTCGGCACACAAGTCGTTGGTACCGATCAGCACCACATCCACGCCTGCCACCGCAGCGATCGAGTCCGCGTTGGCGATTGCCTGGGGTGTTTCGAGCATGACCACCACCAGCGTTTCGTCGTTGACGATCTGCGTGGCTTCCCCCAGCGGCGCGTTCTGGAATGCGAATTGCGGCTGTGCGCCCGCGACCGAGCGCGTGCCGATTGGAGGATATTTGCAGTACGCTACCGCGCGCTGGGCTTCCTCGACCGTGTCCACGTGCGGCACTACGATGCCCTGCGCGCCGTTGTCGAGCAGGCGCGACGCGTGATGGTGTTCTTTGCCGGGCACGCGTACGATCGGCGTGATCCCGAGCGGCAGCGCTGCACTCGCAATCTGCGCCGCGGTATCGACATCGAGCGAGCTGTGCTCCATGTCGATAAACAGCCACTCGAAACCGCACGTCTTGCCGATCGCGGCGATGTCAACCGTGCGTGCCTGGCGTACCCCCAGGCCGAGCGCGAGTTTGCCGGCAGCGAGCTCGCGTTTGGTATGATTTGGATAAGCTTGCATCTTTTCTCCAGTCTCAGTCAGGACACAAAGTCTACCGCATGATCTCGAAAAATACGAAATAATGCAAAGTCAACTCAATGCCTCGCGGCAAACTTTTTCGGGTTGCCGTACATCGGTGCGGGGAAGAATTTCAAGAATCAACTGAGGTCGTCGCAATGACAACATCATCCACAAGCGTTTATCGCCGCGTTATTCAACCGAGGAATGCGGAAGCAATCACGCCGCTTCTTGCATGTCGCTGGCGTAATGGCGCGGTTGCGGCGGCGCTGTTTCAGATCTGCGCCGTCGGGGCCTATGCTCAGACGGCCGCGTGGAAGCCCGAGAAAAACATTGAAATTGTCGTGGGTCTCACCGCCGGCAGTTCGCAGGATCGAAGCGCGCGAGCAATCCAGAGCATCGCGCAGGCAAAAGCGCTGCTCAATGTTACGAGCAATGTCGTCAACCGCGTGGGCGGCGGAGGCAACGTGGCGTGGACTTTCCTCGCCCAGCACGCGGGCGATGCACACTGGTTTCAGATCGCATCGCCGACGATCCTGACCAATTACATCATCGGTACCGCGCCGTTCACTTACACCGACTACACGCCGCTCGCGCTGCTCGGCAGCCAGTACATCGCCGTCGCAGTGCGCACCGAGTCGCCGCTAAAAACGGCGCGGGATCTGGTCGAGCGCCTGCGCACCGATCCGCTCGCAGTGAGCTTCGCCACCAACAGCCTGGGCAGTTATCTGCATATTGTCTGCGCGCAGCTTGCGCGTGCGGCAGGGACGGACCCAAGGAAGATGAAGCTCGCGATCTTTCAGGGAGCCGAATTGATGACCGCAGGTCTTGGCGGACACGTTGACGTGATTACGACCGTCGCCTCGAATTTGCTGCCACACGTGCAGAGCGGCAAGCTGCGTCTGATCGGCATCTCCTCCGGGCGCCGGCTCGGCGGAGTGCTCGCGCAGGTCCCTACTCTAAAAGAGCAGGGTGTGGATATCGTGCTCGCCAATTGGCAGGGAGCGATCGGTCCGCCCAAGTTAAGCCCGGCGCAAGTTGCTTACTGGGACAGCGTATTTTCCCGGCTCGTCAAGACCGATGAGTGGCGCGCCGATCAGGAACAGAATTTCTGGGAAAGCGATTATCTGCGCGCGGCGGAATATGCGCGCTTTCTCAAGACGGATTACGACAAGGCGAAAGCCATCTTCATCGAGTTGGGACTCGCCAGAAAGGATATTTGAGCGGCGGCCGTTTGCGTGCAAACCTGACGCGCGCGCATCATTGCCTGATTTCCAGCCCGAGGCTTTTGATCAGCTTGCCGTACTTCTCGTAGTCCTGTCGCATTCTCGCCGCGAACTGCTCAGGCGTGGTGTCGACGATCTCGACTCCCTGCGAGTTCCATAACGACTTGATTTCCGGCAGTGCCAGCGCTTTGCGAATGGATGCATTCAACTGGCTGATGATTTCTCTCGGCGTTCCGGCGGGCGCCAGCCAGCCATGCCAGCCCACCGATTCATATCCCGGCAACCCGCTCTCAGCGATGGTCGGCACATTAGGCAGCGCCGCGAGCCGCCGCGGCCCGGTGACTCCGATCGCGCGCAGCCTGCCGGCTTCGATCTGCGGTTTTACAACTGCAAGATTATCCTGCATCAGGTCGACTCTTCCGGCGATCAGATCGGCGATTGCGGCTGAGCCGCCGCCGCGGTACGGAACGTGCAGCATTTTGATCCCCGCCCGCATCGCAAAATTCTCGACGTTGAGATGAAAACCGCTGCCGACCCCGGTCGATCCAAAGGTCAGATATCCGGGTTTTGATTTGGCAAGCGCAATCAGCTCGGCGGAATTCCTCGCGGGCACCGCAGGGTGCACGACGATGACGCTGTAAAATTCGTCGATTTGAGCGATCGGCGCAAAATCGCGCAGCGTGTCATAGGAAAGCTTCTGCAGATGTGGCGTGCTGCCCATGGCTGACGAGGGCGCCGCGAGCAGCGTATAGCCGTCGGGTGCGCTCCTCGCGACGATCTCGCTGCCTATCGTCCCGGTCGCGCCCGGGCGCGCATCGATCACGAACTGCGCGCCGAGCGCGTCCGCTAACTTTTGCGCAAGCGGGCGCGAGAACAAGTCGATCGCGGAGCCGACCGCGTAACCGTGCACGACCCTGACAGTCTTGCCCGGATACGGCTGGGCGCCGCTTTGCATCGTAGTCTGCGCAAGCGCGACGCCGCACCCAAAGCAGGCGGCGCGCATAGTGGCTGTCCTGAACGTCGCAGGCAGCGCCAGCGCGCGTGCGCGCCGGCCTTGCGATTTCATCCGCCGGTGGTCCTGAACAAGTCAGCAGCGATTCTAAGAAATGATCTTGATCTGCTGGCTGGGGTCCTGGCGTTGCGTCGCATTGAGCCGAAGATTCTGCTTGACTGTCAGGTCGATCGCTTCCACCTGCAGCAGCTCGAGCAGTTCGGGGCTGCACGATTCGAACCAGTAATAGAAACCACGCGGAATATGGATGCCTTCGTGCGGCCCCAGTTCCGCCAGCACTTTATCGCCTTCGCCATAGAACCTGACCCTCCCGCTCAGCACGAACCAGAACCCGTTTTGCGCATTGTGCGCGTGCATATTGTTTTCGCCGCCCTCTTTCAGTACCTGCACGGAAGAATACAAAAGATCGCTTCGGCACAGACGCACTATCGTCTTCGGCTTTTCCGTTTGCGGTGTCGTATACTTGAAAACGGTGGGCTCAAGCGTGCGCTCGCCGGCTGCGGCCGCCGGTTCGGTGTTCAATGGCTGCATGAGATCACTCCTCAAATGAGTTGACGGGGCCGCTCCATGAGAGCGACTGACGCTGGATCCGGCTTACACGATTATAGCCCGGTATCGCGCGTTCCACTTAGGGGTCGACACATTGCGCAACAACAATTGAATTGCATGCGTCGAACTTGAATTACCGGGAAAGATTTATGTTGGTGCCGCGCCCTATTGCATGCCTTATCTTCTTCGGCATGATGTTGTTTGGCACGGGCGCGGTGTTCGGTCAGAATTATCCAGTCAGGACGATACGCATCGTTACGTCCGAGCCAGGGGGCAGCACCGATTTCCTGGCGCGACTGATTGCGCAAGGCATTTCGAGCAGGCTGGGCAAACAGGTAATTGTCGACAATCGAGGCGGCGGCATGCTTGCGGCAGAATTCGTGTCGAGGGCGCCGCCTGACGGCTACACCTTGCTGCTAAGCGGCACTTCCCTTTGGCTTTCGCCATTCATGCGCGATACCCTATACGATCCACTAAAAAGTTTTTCTCCCATCACACTCGCGGGCAACTCGCCCAACGTTCTGGTTACGCATCCATCGCTGCCGGTCCGCTCGCTCAAAGAGTTGATCGCTCTTGCCAAGGCCAGGCCGGGAGAGCTTAACTATGGTTCGGGTTCAACCGGCTCCCCGTCGCATCTCGCGGCGGAATTATTCAAAGCGATGGCCGGCGTGAACATAGTGCGTATCCCGTATAAAGGCACCGGACCCGCAGTCAATGCTCTGGTCGGCGGTCAGGTCCAGTTGATGTTTGTTTCGCCGACATCCGTGGCACCGCACGTCAAAGCCGGCAGATTGAGGGGATTGGCCGTTACCGCTGCGCAGCCGTCCGCACTGGCACCCGGTTTGCCCACGGTTTCGGGCGCGGGTTTAACCGGTTATGAATCGACATCGTCGTTCGGCGTTCTGGCGCCTGCTTATACGCCTGCGGCAATCATCAACTGGCTAAACCAGGAAATCGTGCAAGTGCTCACCGGGGCGGAGGCGAAAGAGCGGCTTTTTAGCGCCGGGGTTGAACCTGTCGGCAATTCTGCTGATGCGTTCGCGGCACTGATAAAATCCGATATGGCCAAGTGGGGCAAGCTGATCAAGGCTGCCGGGATCCGCGACGAGTAACAATAAGAACACAGCGTATTTTGCCGGCGCTACGCTGTCGATTCGTGTCATGGCGGCAAATCCTCACATCTGATAAAAGATATCCAAAATACATAGAGACGGAGCGTATCGTGATGAGACCGTTTGAAGGAATCAAGATAATCGACCTGACGCACGTTCTGGCGGGCCCCTTTGCGGCCTATCAACTCGGAGTGCTCGGCGCCGATGTCATCAAAGTGGAAAATCCTGAAGACTGCGACCAGAGCAGACACACCGGCGATAATCTCGAGCTCAACCGCCACGATATGGGGACTAACTATCTCGCGCAGAATTCCAACAAGCGGGCGATTACTCTGAATCTTAAAACCGAGAAGGGCCGCGACATTCTGAAACAGCTGGCGCGGGACGCCGACGTGCTGATCGAGAATTACCGCGCCGGCGCATTTGCAGCACTCGGCATTGGTTATCAGGAGATGAAAAAAATAAATCCGCGGCTGATTTATTGCTCGATGACAGCATTTGGCCAGGACGGGCCGCGCGGCACGCAGACGGCTTACGATCATGCGATTCAGGCCACCTCGGGCATCATGGCGATGACCGGTACTCCCGAAGTCAATCCGCTGAAAACGGGCGCACCGGTGATCGATTACAGCACCGGCACGATGGCCGCGTTCGCAATCGCGAGCGCTTTATTCCAGCGCGAACGCACGGGCAGCGGACAACACATCGACTGCTCGATGTTCGATGTCGCTCTCATGCTTGAGGCATCGCACATCGCCGGTTTCATGTCGACTGGAAAGTGTCCGAAGCCCAAGGGCAACAGTCACGCGTACGCAAGCAGCTATTTCTACGAGACCAAGCAAGGTCATATCATGCTTGCGGCGAGCAATCACCGGCAGCACACGCGCCTGTTCGCGGCCCTGGGCCGCCCTGAGATGGGACACAAAGATTACGAATACCGCCGTAAGAACTTCAAATCAGAAGCGGCCGAGCTGCAAAAGATATTGATGGAGAAAACCGCACAGGAGTGGGAGGATTATTTCCAGGCGAACCACGTGCCCGCACTGCGCGTGCGGAGCATGTCGGAAGCACTCGCAGACCCCCAAGTGAAAACGCGTAAGATCCTGCATCGCCACGAGCGCGCTGCCGGCTTCGAAGGTCCGATGACGGTGCCGATGTGCGCGTTCAAGTACGAGCACGGCGGGCCGAGTATCGAGACGCCGCCGCCGCGGCTCGGCGAGCACAATGCGGACGTGCTCGCGAGTCTGGGTTACAGCGCGGCGGACATCGCCACGTTGCATGAAGAAGGAGTGGTTTGAGAAATGTCTATTGAGCAATCTGAGGCCCGCCACACGAAGAGCGCCGCGCAGGCACTCGCCGAGTTCGCCACCACGCTGCAATTTGATCAGATTCCCGCCGCTGTCCTCGAGCGTGCCAAGGACTGCATGATTGACACGGTCGCGGTGTGCACCTACTGCAGCACGCTCGAATCGAGCAAAATCGTCATCGATTACGCCACGCGCTACAGTAAAGGCGGCGCGAGCGTAATCCTGGGCACGCCGCACGCCGTGGGAGCGCCTCATGCGGCGTTCGCGAACGGCGCGCTCGCGCACGCATTCGAGATGGACAGCCTGGTGCAGCCGGGCGTCGGCGCGCATCCCGGCGCGTCGCTGACCGCGCCGGGACTCGCGGTGGCGCAGGAAATCGGCGCGAGCGGCAAAGAGCTCGTCACGGCGTTCGTCGCGGGAGCCGAGGTTCTCTATCGCATCGGCGACGCGGCGCGTCAGTCGGTCGAAAAGCTAGGCTTCCATGCACCAGGGGTGACGGGCGCATTCGGCGGCGCAGTCGTGGCGGGGCGGCTGTTGGGTCTCGACGCCGAGCGCATGACGCACGCCTTCGGCATCGCCGGCTCGCTGTGTGCGGGGCTGCTCGAATTTTCCAAATCGGGTGGCGGTATGGTGAAGCGCATGCATATCGGGCGTGCCGCGGAGTCCGGCGTCATGGCGGCAATGCTCGCGCGCAGCGGTTTTACCGGCCCGGCAACAGTGCTCGAAGGCAAATTCGGTTATCTCAACGTCTATTGCCGCGACGGCGACGCCACGCGGTTTACTTCCGGATTAGGCCAGGACTGGAACACGCTCAAGACCGCGCTCAAACGATATGCGTGCCACGTCACGGCGCATGTGCCCGTCACCGCCGCGCTCGAAATCAAAGCCCGCCACGGAATTTCCGGTGCGGACATTGCGTCGATCACCGTCGCCGGCAGCGAAAAAATGGCAAGCCACCACAACATTCCCGAGCCGCGCGACGTTGCGATGGCGCAATACAGCACGCCGTTTTGCGTTGCGCTCGCGTTTTGCCGCGACCCGCGCGATCCCAGGGTATTTTCCGATGCGGCGCTCAACGATGCCGAAATCCGCGCGCTCTGCCGCAAGGTAAAGATCGAAGTGCGTGACGAAACCGATGAGAAAAATCCACTCGCGAGTCGTGTGACCGTGCGGCTCAAAGACGGCCGCGAGCTCGTGCAGAATACGCAATACTTCCCCGGCTTACCGGAGCAGCCGTTGAACCGTGCCGAGCTGCGCGAGAAGTTCAATGCACTGACTGCGTCGATGCCTGCGGAAGTGGCGGAGCGGGTTTTCACGCGGTTCAGCGGGCTGGAATCGGTCGGCGATTTGCGGACCGTGTTGGCGTGACCAACGATATCGCGCTGATGAGCGCGGCGGAGCAAGGCCAGCTGATTCGCACGCGCGCGCTCTCGCCCGTCGAGCTCATGCGCGCATGTCTCGACCGCATTGAACGCCATGACCCGATTCTGCGCGCCTATATCACGGTATGCGCGGACTCCGCGCTGGAGCAGGCGCGGCAAGCGGAGCGCGAAATCGCCGCGGGTCAATATCGCGGGCCGCTGCACGGCATCCCGTTCGGAGTCAAGGATCAGCTGTGCACGAGGGGCATCCGTACGACGCTCGGCTCGCGCATCATGGCCGACTACGTGCCGGACCGTGATGCTACGGCGATTGTGCGGCTCAAGGCGGCGGGCGCGATCCTGATCGGCAAAGAAAATCTGCATGAGTTCGGCAAAGGCGGCACGCACGTATTCCCGTATGGTCAGCCGCGCAATCCGTGGAACATCGAGCATAACCCGGCCGGCTCATCGAGCGGATCAGGCATTGCCGTCGCATGCGGTTTTAGTTCGGGTTCGCTCGGCGAAGATACCGGAGGCTCGATCCGCAGCCCCGCTGCTGCCAACGGCGTGGTGGGGATGCGCCCGACTTTCGGCAGGGTGAGCCGCCATGGCGGTGTGATGTACGGATGGACGGCCGATACCATCGGCCCGATCACGCGCAGCGTCGAGGACAATGCGCTGTTTTTGCAGACGATCGCGGGACACGACGCCGAGGATCCGCTGAGCAGCACACGCCCGGTGCCGGATTATGTGTCGGAGATGCGCGGCGGCGTGCGCGGCCTTAGGCTCGCGGTAGTGCGCGAAATGACGTGGCCTGACGGCGTAAGTCCGGAAGTGCGAAGCGCGATGGAGCGCGCGATTGTGGTGCTGCGGGAGCTCGGCGCAATCATCAGCGAGATTTCGCTTAAGCTCGCCAAACACGCCGTGCCGCTACTCATGCTCACATCGGATTCCGACATCGCGTCGATGATGCTCAAACGCTGGCTGCGCACGCGCTGGAACGATTTCGACACCGGCACGCGCTCCCGACTGGCTGCGGGTTGTCTGATTCCGGCGGCCGTATATCACCGTGCGATGCGCGCACGTGTTCTGGTGCGGCGCGAGATTCTGGATGCGCTTGCCGGTTGCGATGCGCTGTTGTCCCCGACCAACCTCAATCCGCCCGGACGCATCGATGCTGCGCGCGAAACGGTCGGTTCCGCGGGGGACATGCAGAACAAGGTGCTGCTGCGGCGCATCAGCACCTATCCCTTCAGCATGGCCAATGTGCCGGCGATCGCGGTGCCGGCAGGGCAATCGGCGCGCGGACTGCCGATCTCGCTGCAAATCGCCGCCAAGCCGTTCGATGAGAGCTGCGCGCTGCGCGTAGCTTACGCATACGAGCAGGCGACGCCCTGGCATCAGCGTCACCCCGATCTTACTGCCATTGAAGCCGACGCTAAAAGACTGACCCGATCGAACCCATGAACCTGACACGCGAGCAAGTAGCGGCACTCGCCGCAGCGGTGGAGCTTGATATTCCAGAGCCGGATCTCGATGGCGTGACGATCCGGGTTTCGGCGTTACTTTCAGCGATGAAGGCGATCGAAGACGAGCTCGGCGCGGATATGGATGCGGTGGATCCGGTGCCGCCAATTTTTCCGCGCGAAGATTTCTGACGGAAGCGGCCATTATCCAAATCTCGTGGCCGCGCACTCTGGCTATTCGGCACGCGCGCCCGAAATCCGCACGACGTTGGCCCACTTGTCGGTTTCGGTCCTGAGGAAAGCGCGCATTTCTTCCGGCGTCGACGTCACCGGCTCGACGCCGTGATTGGCGTAATGTTCCTGAACGCTGTTGAGATTTACCGTCTGTATGACGACGGCATTGAGTTTGCGGATGATCTCCTCGGGCGTGCCGGTGGGAGCGACCAGGCCGTACCAATTGGTTGCTTCGTATTTCGGATAACCCGATGCTGCGATGGTCGGGATATCGGGCAGCGCGGACGAACGGCGGGTCGAGGTCACCGCAAGCGGACGCAAGCGGCCTGAGCGGATATGAGGCAGCAGCGGCGAAACATTGGCGAACAGCACTTGGAGGCGGCCGTTGATCGCATCGGGAATCGCGTAAGCGCTGCCTTTGTATGGGACGTGAATCATGTCCACGCCCGCCATCGATTTAAACAGCTCCGCCGCCAGATGATTGACGGCGCCGCTGCCCGTTGAACCGTAGGCGACCTGGCCGGGGCGCGGTTTCAGGAAAGCGACAAATTCGCGCACAGACTTGACCGGCATCGACGGATGCACGACCACGCACAACTGTTCGACGCCTATCAGGGTAATGGGAGTGAAGTCGCGCATCAGGTTGTAGCTGAGTCTGGGATAGAGGCTGGGCGCGATGGCGTGCGGTGCCGATACCATGAACAAACTGTAGCCGTCGGGGACGGTTTTGGCAGCGATCTCTGCGCCGATATTGGCGCCGGCTCCAGGACGGTTATCGATCACGAATTGCTGCCCGAGGTTCTCCGCAAGTTTCTGTGCGACCACTCGTATCAGCAGATCGCTCGCGCCGCCCGGCGCCTGCGCGACGATGATGCGTACCGGCTTCGAGGGGTAAGTTTCCGGAGCGTAAGCTACCGCGTACATCCGGGCGTCCGCGCCCGACTCGCGGACATGCGCATCCCGCAAGCGGAGCGCGTCGGAGGGCGGAAGAGGGACCCTTTGGGATCTGACCCCGCAGACGCGCGTGGGGCCGGTAGTGACGCGCCTATGTCCGGCTTCATGGTCGCATCCCGCAAGCGGGAACCCTGCTCCGCGTTGCGCCGGCCCCTGCTTACTGCTCGCGTGCAGCCCGCCCGGCGCCTGCGCGACGATGATGCGTGCCGGCTTCGAGGGATAGGGCTGCGCGTGTGCAAGCGCGGCACCGAGCAAAGCGAATACCATCAGGCCGATGCGCTCGAATCGGTGGCGCGTTGCGTGCCGCGCGAACTGCGTATGCATAGCTGATCCCAATGATAGCCGGCGCTGCATATTGCGCTGGAATGCACGCCAAAGAAAGCCGGTCCTTTTTTTAATTCAGATACAATCACAAAAAAAGACGCCGGAGAAATCGCGGTCACTGTCTTTGCGCGAATTATTTCATTTTATGCGGTGCGAGGCTAGGTCAAACTATAGATCGCACCTTTGTCGGTGCACGACCGCACGCTAATCCCAAAAGGCGGCAGCCAATGAGTTCGACACAGCACGATATAGGCGAAGTCGACGTTATCGTCGTCGGCGCCGGAAATGCGGCGATGTGCGCCGCGTTCGCGGCACAGGACGGCGGCGCGCGAGTCGTGGTTCTCGAAACGGCCCCCGAGGCGGAGTGCGGCGGAAACAGCGCTTTCACCGGCGGCGCGACGCGCTTCGCTTTCAAGAACGTTACCGAGCTTGGCGAAGTGCTCGACTTGAGCCCAGACGAGATCCGCGACGTCGATTTCGGCACCTACACGGAAGAGACATTTCTGGATGACATGGGCCGCGTCACCCAATACCGCTGCGACCCCGACCTCACCGAAATTTTTGTGCGCAATAGCCGGCCGACGCTGACATGGATGAAAAGCAAAGGCATCCGCTTCGAGGCTATGTACGGCCGCCAGGCGCACAAGGTTAACGGCAAGTTCAAGTTCTTCGCCGGCCTCGTGTGCGCATTCTGGGGCGCCGGCGCCGGGCTGGTCGAAGGTCTGCACCAGGCCGCCAGAAAGCTCGGCATTCCGGTGCGCTACGAGACTACGGCGCTGACACTGCTGTTCCGCGATAGGCGCGTATGCGGCGTGCGCGCCGAATGCGGGGGAGAGGAACTGGAAATCAGCGCCAAAGCGGTGGTGCTTGCTTGCGGCGGATTTGAATCGAACGCGGAGATGCGCGCGCGCTATCTGGGGCCGAACTGGGACCTCGTGAAAGTCCGCGGCACGCGCTTCAATATGGGAAGCGGTCTGACTATGGCGCTCGCCGTCGGTGCAATGCCGTGCGGACACTGGTCGGGCGCCCACGCCGTGGGTTGGGACATGAATGCGCCGCCGTTCGGCGAGCGCGAGATCGGCGACCTGTTCCAGAAACACAGTTACCCGTTTGGCATAATGGTAAACGCCAACGGCGAGCGCTTCGTCGATGAGGGCGCCGATTTTCGCAATTTCACTTATGCCAAGTACGGCGTCGAAGTATTGAAGCAGCCGGGCATGTTTGCGTGGCAGATTTTCGATAAAAAGGTGAGCCACCTGCTGCGTGATGAATACCATATCCGCAAGATCACCAAGGCCGAGGCGCCCACGCTCGAGGCGCTGGTGGAAAAACTCGAGGGAGTCGATCCGCAGCGATGCCTCGCGACGATCGATGCATACAATCGGGCGGTGCGCCGGGACATCGCATTCAACTCCGTGGTGAAAGATGGGCGCTGCACCGAGGGTCTCGCGGTCCCGAAATCCAATTGGGCGAATACGATCGACACACCGCCGTTTCACGCCTACGCCGTCACGTGCGGCATCACGTTCACGTTCGGTGGCGTTAAGGTCTCGCCGCACGCAGCGGTGCAAGATGTCGCGGGAAAAGACATTCCGGGTTTGTATGCGGCGGGTGAAATGGTCGGCGGGCTTTTCTATTTCAACTATCCGAGCGGCACCGGTCTGGTATCGGGCGCAGTGTTCGGGCGCATCGCGGGTACATCGGCGGCATTGCATGCAAAACAAAGCGCGTGAGATCAATAAACGTAACAGCAATGTTAGAAATAGGCCGTGATCGCTCGCCTCGAAACCCGATACTTCAAACACGAAACATGAAACTTCGTTAGCTTGACACCCTCTGTCCCCTGTGTGAGCATCGGTCGCGAAATCAAAAATCAACGGAGAGGATCATGCGCATCATTCGAACATTGATTGCGTTGTTGTTCGCGGCGCTCGGTGTGGCGGCCCATGGCGTGCTCGCGCAGACACTCGAGAAATCGAAAATCACGATCGCGGTCGGCGGCAAGAATCTGTTTTACTATCTTCCGCTGACGATTGCCGAGCGGCGCGGCTATTTCAAGGACGAAGGGCTCACCGTCGAGATCGTCGATTTCCCGGGTGGCGCAAAGGCATTGCAGGCGATGGTCGGCGGCAGCGCCGATGTCGTGTCGGGCGCGTACGAGCACACGATCAACATGCAGGCGAAAGGCATCAATATCGTCGCGATCGCGCTCGAAGGCCGGTATTCCGGCATCGTGCTCGGCGTGCGTAAGAGCAGAAGCGCGCAGTACAAATCACCGAAAGACCTGCAGGGCTGGAAAATCGGCGTTACCGCACCCGGATCGAGCACCAACATGATGGTCAGCAGCCTGCTTGCAAAGGACGGTCTCAAGCCCGATGCGGTGTCCATCATCGGTGTCGGCACCACCGCCGGTGCGGTCGCCGCGGTGCGCAAAGGCGAGATCGACGCGATTTCCAATCTCGACCCGGTGATCGCGCGGCTCGAAGCGTCGGGCGACGTGATATCGGTGGTGGATACCCGCACGGCCAAAGGCATGAAAGAGGTTTATGGCGGCGCCTACCACGCCGGATGCATCTACGCGCCGCTCGAGTGGG
>DASYSI010000113.1:0-3839 GCA_036003485.1 Burkholderiales bacterium
AAACCTGTGGTGAAGCCCGAAATTGCGAAGCCCGACATCGCGCTCAAGGAGAAGGCAGAGAAAGAGCGCCGCATCGCCGAGGAAAAGCAAAAAATAGCGAAAAAGCGCGAAGAAGACGCGAAGGCGGCACAAAAGCAGCAGCAGGCCAAGGAAGCCGAAGCGCAGCGCGCGGCGAAGGAAGAGGAGGATGCCAAACGCAAGGCCGCGCAACAGGCCGCATCGGCACGGCAAAGCCAGATCGACAAGTATAAAGCCGCCATACGCGAAAAAATTAAACGCTACATCGTGCTGCCGCCCAATCTGCAGGGGAACCCGGAAGCGGAGTTCGAGGTGATTCAGTTGCCCGGGGGCGAGGTACTCGGGGCGAAACTACGTCGTAGCAGCGGCAATGCCGCCTACGACGGCGCGGTCGAGCGCGCGATTCTCAAGGCCCAGCCGCTACCTCCACCCCCCGATTCATCTTTATTTGTCCGGGAACTTAATCTCACATTCAGGCCTCAAGAGTAATCGTAGAGGAAAACACCAATAATGCTGCTTCACACATGCCGCTATAATACGGCGCGATGAAAATCAGTCACTTGTTTCGCATTTTCGTGTGTTCGTTGCTGTGGTTGTCGTTGATCCCGGCCGCGCATTCCCAACTCAAAATCGAAATCGTAGGCGGCGGCGCCAATCAGGTGCCGATCGCGATTGCACCGTTCCGGACTGAGGAGACGCTGCCGCAAAAGATAACGGAGATCGTTGCCGCCGATCTTTACCGCAGCGGGTTGTTCAAAATCGTCGACAGCGGGGGGGTGACGCCAGTCCCCGCCGAGATTTCAGACGTCCAGTATCCGACGTGGAAGGCGCGCGGTGCAGACGCCCTGGTGATCGGCAGCGTATCGACGCTGTCCAACGGCAACTGGGACGTGCGCTTTCGCCTGCTCGATGTGGCCAAGCAGGCCCAGCTTGCCGGTTTTGTCTATCAGATAAACGCGTCGCAGCTGCGAAACACCGCGCATAAAATTGCCGATGCGATCTATGAAAAGCTGACCGGCGATATCGGCATCTTCAGCACGCGCATTACGTACGTAGTCAAGATGGGCACCCGATTCGAATTGCAGGTTGCGGACGCCGATGGTTTCGGCGCGCAAACGATACTCGCATCTAACGAGCCGATCATCTCGCCGGCATGGTCGCCCGACGGAACGCGGCTCGCGTATGTATCGTTCGAGCGCAAGAAGCCGATCGTCTATATCCAGTCGCTGTTAACCGGCCAGCGCACCGTCGCCGCAAACTTTCGCGGCAGCAACAGCGCCCCCGCGTGGTCGCCCGACGGCAGGCGTCTTGCGGTGGTGCTGACCAAAGACGGCAATTCGCAGATCTATCTAATCAACGCCGACGGCAGCAACGTCACGCGGCTTACCAATACCAGCACCATCGACACTGAACCCAAGTTCTCGCCCGACGGGCAGTGGGTAATCTTTACTTCGGATCGCGGCGGCAGCCCGCAAATTTATCGCGTAGCGGTGACGGGCGGCGCGCCCGAGCGGCTTACGTTCGAGGGCAGTTATAACGTTTCGCCGCGCTATGCGCCGGACGGAAAATCGTTTGTGTACATCCAGAGAAACAGCGGCCGTTTCTTTAACATCGCACTGCAGGATTTTGCGAGCAAACAGACGCAGATCCTGACCGAAAACGGTGTCGATGAGTCGCCGACTTTTGCGCCCAACGGCCGCATCATTCTGTACGCAACCAACGTAAGAGGGCGTGGTATATTAGCGGCGGTATCCAGTGATGGCCGCGTCCGGCAGCGATTTAGTACGGAAGCGGGCGACGTGCGTGAGCCGGCATGGGGCCCGATTTTTAAAGGCCAGTAAAAGGAGTGATACCAGTGAAAAAATTTCTATTCAGCATAGTGATGTTAGGGGTGCTTGCCGGATGCGCGAGCACCGATACCAAGGAACAGCCTGCCGCGGCAGTCGAAGACCGCAAGCCGGGCGTGACAGAGGTTAGACCCTCTACCGAAACCCCACCGCAAGTAACACCCGTTAAGCCTCCCATCATCGTCGGCGACCCACTTGATCCGCGCAATCCCAAAAGTATATTGGCCAAACGCAGCGTGTACTACGATTATGACAGCTCGGTCGTCAAGGACGAGTACAAGCCGCTCGTCACCGCTCACTCTCAATATCTAACCAAGAACCGCGCCACCAAGATTACGATCCAGGGCAATACCGACGAGCGCGGCAGTCGCGAATACAACCTCGCACTCGGGCAGCGGCGCGCCGACAGCGTCAAGCAGATGATGATCTTGCTCGGCGCGCAGGAATCGCAGATCGAAAGCGTGAGCTTCGGCGAAGAGAAACCGCGCGCAACCGGCAAGGACGAGGCGGCGTTTTCCGAGAACCGGCGCAGCGACATCGTCTACCAGGGCGAATAATTCCGGGTGTAAATGGCTAACCAAGGAATCTCGCACAAGGGAAGCCGCGTCGCACTGAAGTTCTGGTGCGGCGCGGTTTTGCTTTTGAGCGCGTGCGCGGCGCAAGCCGCTCTGTTCGACGATGATGAAGCGCGGCGCCAGATCGCGGTCGAAAAAAGGCGCGTCGATGATCTGAAAACGCAGCAGGAAGCGGTGTCTGCGCGGATTGGGAAGCTCGAAGACGCGCTCAAAAACCAGCCGCTGCTCGATTTGTTCACCCAGCTCGAAGCGCTCAAGCTCGAGATGAACAAGCTGCGCGGGCAAATCGAGGTGCTCAACAACAATGTCGAGAACACGAGCAAACGCCAGCGCGATATGTACCTGGATCTCGACACGCGGTTGCGTCGCTTCGAACAGCAACCCGGCGCCGCAGCGGGCGCCGACGCTGCTGCGCCGCCTTCCGGTGCGCCCGCTGCATCATCACCGGGGGCACAACCCGGAAGCGCGCCCTCCGGTGCGGCTGCGGTGCCTGCATCCGCCGATCCTGCGGCCGAGACCCGCCTCTATGAAGCGGCACAAAGCCAGCGCCGCGTCGGCAACTACCAGGGCGCGATTGTCGCGTTCCAGAATTTCATCAAGCAGTATCCTAAAGGCACATTCGCGCCGCGCGCCCAATACTGGATCGGCGACTCGTATTTCAACTTGCGTGATTACCGATTAGCGATTTCGAGTCAGCAGGCGCTGATCAAGACTTATCCCGACAGCCCGACCGTGCCCGATGCATTGCTAAACATCGCCAGCTCTCAGATCGAGATGGGCGAAGCCAACGCGGGCAGGAAAACGCTCGAGGAATTGATGGCGAAGTATCCGATCAGCGATGCGGCGGACAAAGCCAGGCGGCGCCTCGCTGCGCTGAATGCGGCCGCGCCGCCACCGGGCAAGCAATGAGCGTCGCGCGGTCGCGACGCGAAAAGAGAGGCGCGAGGCGAGAGACGAGAGGGGAAAACTTGCGATGATTGTCGCTGACCAGGCCTCCCGTCTTTCGTCTGTCGCCTTGCCTCTCGCGGTGACGCTGCGCGTTACCGAAATATTCTATTCGCTGCAAGGCGAGACGAGCCGCGTCGGGCTGCCCACCGTATTCATCCGATTGACAGGGTGTCCGCTGCGTTGCGGTTACTGCGATACTGCGTACGCATTTCACGGCGGCACGAGCCTCACCCTCGCGGCCGTGATCGAAGCCACCGCGCAATATCGCACGCGCTATGTCACGGTCACCGGCGGCGAGCCGCTTGCGCAGAAGTCCTGCATCGCGCTGCTGCGCGAGCTGTGCGATTGCGGCTATAGCGTTTCGCTCGAGACCAGCGGCGCGCTCGACGTATCGCACGTCGATGCGCGTGTGTCGAAGATTCTCGATGTCAAGACGCCGGGATCGGGCGAA
>DASYSI010000114.1:0-3592 GCA_036003485.1 Burkholderiales bacterium
TTACTGCGCTGCGCTCACTAGCCGCGGCGCCAGATCGTGCCCTTGGGACCATCCTCCAAAATAATGTTGGCGTCGAGCAGTTCCTTGCGGATGCGATCGGACTCGGCGAAATTCTTCGTCTTGCGTGCCGAATTGCGCAGATCGATCAAGCGCTGAATCTCATCCGGCGAAGGTCCCGCTGTAGCACCCGCCACGTCCGTCGCGCGGATTGTCTCTGCGACATTGACCTCAGGCGGAGCACTTTGAAGAAATGCCATCGGATCGCGCTGCAATAGCCCGAGTATCGCGGCAAGCGATCTAAGCTGCACCGCCGCGTCGCGCGAATTGGTACGGTTTGCCTCATTCGCGAGCTCGAACAGAACCGCGACCGCTTCGGGCGTATTGAAATCATCGTTCATGACCTCGCGGAAACGCGCCGCGTGCGGACTATTCCAGTCCACCGCACCGGCCTCCACGTTATGCGCTTTGAGCGCGGTGTAAAGCCGCGTCAACGCGTGGCGCGCATCATCGAGATGATGGTCGGAATAACTGAGCGGACTGCGGTAATGTGCACGCAGGATAAAGAAGCGCACGACTTCGGGGTCATACTTGGCGAGAATCTCGCGCACAGTGAAGAAATTGCCCAGCGACTTCGACATCTTTTGATTGTCGACGCGCACGAAACCATTGTGCATCCAGTAATTGACAAAGGTATTGCCGTGCGCTCCTTCGGACTGTGCGATCTCGTTTTCGTGGTGCGGAAACTGCAGATCCTGGCCGCCGCCGTGGATGTCGAAGTGGTTGCCGAGCAGCGCGTTCGACATCGCCGAGCATTCGATGTGCCAACCCGGCCGGCCGTCTCCCCATGGGCTCGGCCACGCCGGTTCGCCCTGCTTGGAATGTTTCCACAACACGAAGTCGAGCGGATCGTGCTTGGCTTGAACGACTTCGACGCGCTCGCCGGCTTGCAGATCCTCGAGCGATTTCCCCGACAGCTTGCCGTAACCCGGGAAATCACGCACCGAGTAATTCACGTCGCCGTCCGGTGCGAGATATGCGAGTCCCTTGCTTTCGAGCAGCCGGATGATTTCCTGCATTTGCGGGATGTATTCGGTCGCGCGCGGCTCGAAATCGGGTTTGAGCACACCCAGCGCCGCGGCGTCCTCATTCATCGCCTCGATGAAGCGCGCCGTAAGCCGCTCGATCGGCTCGTTGTTCTCGGCGGCGCGCTTGATGATTTTGTCGTCGATATCGGTGATGTTGCGCACATAAGTAACGTCGTAACCAGATGCACGCAGCCAGCGCGTGACCATGTCGAATGCGACCAGCGGTCGTGCGTTGCCGAGGTGACAGTAGTCGTACACCGTCATGCCGCAGACGTAAATCCGCGCTTGCCTCGGCACTATCGGCTTGAATTCCTGTTTGTCGCGGATCAGCGTGTTGTAGATCTTGAGCATGGGGGAATACAGCCCAGGGGACACGCCACCCTCCCCGCGCCAAGCGGGCTACGCCTATCGCGCAGCCTCGATCAGGCGCAGGAATCGGGCCGGCCGCGATTCGAACTGCGGCGGGACGTGTTTAACTTAGCCGGGGTTCTGGTAAAATCTTCTGGTTTTGATGAAGTAACATCCTGAAATTACAAAAAAGTATAGCACAATGATGTTTATGCTCCCGCTGACGCGGATCGCTATCGTGCTGGCCGCGATCGCGTTCGCGCCGTACGCAATCGGCGCGCAGAGCGACGCTTATCAGGATGCCGTCAAGCTGCTGAAGTCCGGCCAGCCAACGCAGGCACTCGAGCGCGTCGACGGTTTCCTGAAGGCAAATCCCAAAGACGCGCGCGCGCGATTTCTCAAAGGCGTGATACTGACCGAGCAAAACAAAGCGGCGGATGCGATCAGCATATTCAGCGGCTTGACCGAAGACTTTCCTGAACTGCCCGAGCCGTACAACAATTTGGCGGTGCTTTATGCCCAACAGGGCCAATACGACAAAGCGCGCAATGCGCTCGAAACGGCAATTCGCACGCATCCCAATTACGCCATGGCGCACGAGAATCTCGGCGACATTTACGCCAGGATGGCGTCGCAGGCGTACGACCGGGCGCTGCAACTCGACAAGAACAATTCAGCCGCGCGTACCAAGCTCGAGATCGTCAAAGAGATATTTTCCGGTGCGCGAGGACTGAAGCCGGCGGCAAGCAAAGCCGAAACGGTCATGACAACGGCATCCGCGGCCCCTGCCAGCGGCGCGCCGGTCGCGGCAATATCGGCTTCCGTCGAAACTCGCTCCAAGCTGCCTGTCGATGCCACCAACGAAGTCATCAGGACCGTCAATAACTGGGCCAAAGCATGGTCCGATCACGACGTCAACGGCTATCTCGGCTTCTACGCGCCGGATTTCCAGCCGCCCACGGGCGAGCCTCGCAGCGACTGGGAAGCAGCACGCAAGCTGCGCATTGCGAAGACAAGGAAAGTCGAAGTCCGTGCCGAAGCGCCGAAGGTAAAATTTGCGGGCAATAGCCGCGCGACCGTCACCTTCCGTCAGAGCTATCGCTCAGCGAGCCTGAAGGCAGCCAGCACCAAGACGCTGGTATTGATCAAATCCGGCGATCGCTGGCTGATCGAGCAGGAGCGCATCGGCAGTTGACGCTTGGCGCAAAGCAAATCCCGAGGCACAAACTTTTCTCAAACCAGCGCGATCAAACGGACATTATGAAATCGAATTTTCTAGTACTCATTGCGGCATTGCTGTTGAGCACCCACGTGATTGCAGCCGATCCTCAGGTCGAGATCAAGACTAATATGGGCACCATCGTGCTCGAGCTCTATCCGGATAAGGCGCCGAAAACGGTCGAGAACTTCCTGCGGTACGTGAAAGACGGGTTCTTCAAAGGCACGATCTTTCACCGGGTGATTCCCGGCTTCATGATTCAGGGCGGCGGCTTCAACGCCGATTTCACTCAAAAGAAAACGCGCGCGCCGGTGCAAAACGAAGCGAACAATGGGCTAAAAAACGATACCGGGACTGTAGCCATGGCACGCACCTCCGATCCGCATTCGGCGACCGCGCAGTTTTTCATCAATGTCAAGAATAACGAGTTCCTGAACTACCCCGGTCAGGACGGCTTCGGCTATACGGTCTTTGGCAAGGTCGTCAAAGGCATGGAGGTCGCAAACAAGATCGCCGGTCTCGACAGAGGCCCGCGCGGGCCATTCCCGTCGGACGTGCCGCGCGAGACGGTCATTATTGAAGACGCAAAAATCCTGGCCACCGCCAAATAGAGAACATATCATGGTCAAACTGCATACCAATCACGGCGTGATCACGCTCGAGCTCGACGCTGCCCAAGCACCGGCCACCGTCGAGAATTTCCTCAGCTATGTCAAAAGCGGACACTTCGACAACACCATTTTTCATCGCGTCATCGACGGATTCATGATCCAGGGCGGCGGCTTCGAGCCCGGAATGAAACAAAAACCCACCCGCGCTCCGGTCAAGAATGAGGCCGACAACAAACTCAAGAACGAGCCGTATACCGTCGCGATGGCGCGCACCTCGGATCCGCATTCGGCGAGCGCGCAATTCTTCATCAATGTTGGAAAAAACGATT
>DASYSI010000115.1:0-4855 GCA_036003485.1 Burkholderiales bacterium
GCGCATGACCAAGCGCATTATGATCGATACGCTGGGATGCGCGATCGGCGGCTACAGCGCCAAACCGAGCCAGATCGCGGTCAAGCTCGCGGCGGACGTCAGCGCCACGCACGGAGCGAGCGTACTTTGCAGCGGCATCAAGACAAGCACTGATCTCGCGGTCTTCGCCAACGGCGTGATGATCCGCTACCTCGATTACAACGATGGCTATATCGGCATGGGAAGCGGTCACCCGAGCGATACGATCGCCGCGCTGCTGTCGACTGCCGAAGTGGCGGGTCGAAGCGGCCGCGATCTCATTCTCGCGACCGTGCTCGCGTACGAAGTGTTTTGCAAAGTGAGCGACGTGATGAATTACCAGGCGCTCGGAATGGACTATGCGACAGTGGGCGGCCTCGCAGGTGTCGTCGGCGCGAGTCGTATGCTCGGTCTCACCCAGCAGCAGATGGTGCACGCGATCTCGATCGCTGTCGCAGGAAATAACGCCGTGAGCCAGACCCGCAGAGGCACGCTTTCAAACTGGAAAGCCTGCTCGTGCGCCGAAGCCTGCCGCAAGGCGGTCTTCGCGGCCCAGCTCGCGCAGGCCGGCATGACGGGGCCGAATCACGCGTTCGAAGGGCGCGAAGGATTTTTCAATCTGATAAAGCTCAAACCTTTCAAGCTACCTAAATTCGGCGGCGCCGGCGAACCGTTCGGCATGATCCACACATCCACCAAACGCTTCGCGCTCGGACAGTATGCGCAAACCGCGGCCCAGGCGGCAATTGAAGCGCGGTCGTTCTTTACCGACGTCAATGAAATTGCAGAAGTCAACATTCGCGTGTCGCAGAACGCGATTAAGACCATGGCGGACAGTCCCGACAAATGGCGGCCGCAGACCCACGAAACCGCCGACCACAGCCTGCCGTACGCGACGGCGGTCGTGATCAAATACGGCACCATCGACGAGCATCACTACGGCGACGAATTTCTGCACGACGAGCGCCTGCTCGATCTCGTAAGCCGCGTGCGCTGCATCCCGTCCGAGGAAGCCGACCGGCGTCAGCGGGAAATCGTGCTGTGCGATCTCGAGATCGCGCTCAAATCCGGACCTCGCAAATCGATCCGCGTCGAGTATCATCGCGGGCACTGGAAGAACCCGATGACCGACGCCGAGACAGACGAGAAATTCCGCTCGCTCGCGAGTAAGCAGCTGACGCCGCAGAAAACGGACGCCCTCCTGCGGCAACTGTGGGCGCTCGAGAGCCTGCCGCAAGCGGGAGCGCTGATTGAGATGACACGATTGTAAATAGCGCGAATTAAATACCCTAATGCGTATTCTGATTGTTGAAGACGAGCATAAGACCGCCGCCTATCTGCGCAAGGGCTTGACGGAGAACGGGTACGTGATCGATGTCGCCGAGCACGGCAGTGACGGAGTGCATCTCGCGCAAACTCAGGATTACGATCTGATTCTCCTCGACGTGATGCTGCCTGGCGTAGACGGCTGGGAGATCCTGCGGTCACTGCGCCGCACCAGACAAACTCCGGTGCTATTCCTGACTGCCCGCAGCGGCGTCGATGATCGCGTCAAAGGCCTCGAGCTCGGTGCTGATGACTATCTGGTCAAGCCCTTCGCATTTTCTGAATTGCTCGCGCGCGTACGTTCGATACTGCGCCGCGGCGTCAATCGACAGACCGAAGTGCTGCGAGTCGCAGACCTCGAAGTCGATTTGTTGCGCCGCAAGGTTACCCGCAACAAGACCCGCATCGACCTGACGACCAAGGAATTCGCGCTGCTGTCGCTGCTCGTACGCCGCGTGGGCGAGGTGCTTTCACGCACGTTCATTGCAGAGCAGGTTTGGGACATGAATTTCGACAGCGACACCAACGTGATCGACGTTGCCGTCCGCCGGCTGCGCGCCAAAATGGACGAGCCCTTCGAGCATAAATTGATCCACAACGTGAGGGGCGTGGGTTACGTTCTCGAAGACCGGCCTTAGCATGTTTCACACGCTGCGCTTCAAGCATTGGTCGATCACATACCGGCTGAGCCTCTACTTCGCGCTCAGTTCTCTGGTGCTCATGTCGTGCGTAGGAATTTACCTTTCTACCACGCTGGATCGCCGACTTGCCGAGGAACACGCGATGTTTTTGGCCGAAGACATCAATGTCATTCGTGACAGGCTCGCCAGCATAAAGAGCGGCATGGCTATTACGGACGATCCGCGCTGGCGCCAGACAATTACTCCCGTCGGAAGCCGATTGCATCTCATGCTATTGAGCGAAAATAAGGAAGTCCTGGTGGCCGCACCGACTCCCATAATGCCGTTGTCCGCGCTGCCATCGCCCGCGCAGATCGGGCAGCGTGCGGATCACACCAGTTTATGGCTAGCGCCGGACGGCAGATACTATCGCGTGGTTTCCGCTTGGGCCAACGTCGGAAAAGAGCACGCGCGAAAAGTGCTGATTGTGTTAACGCTCGATATATCCCTCGAGCACCGCCTCCTTGCCGGATATCACGATACGTTATTCATAACGTTGCTGATCGCGGTGCTTTGTTCAGCGTTGATAGGTTACGCCGTCACGCGCCAAGGCTTGTCGCCGATCCGACGCATCGCAAGGGCAGCCAACGAAATCACTTCCACGCAGCTCGACAAGAAGCTGGAACTGGAAGGCTCGCCGGCGGAATTGCGCGAGCTTGTACTCGCATTTAACGCCATGCTTGACCGGCTTAACGAGGCGTTCTTGCGACTCTCGCAATTCTCCTCCGACCTCGCTCACGAATTGCGCACGCCCGTCAACAATTTGATGGGAGAAGCGCAAGTCGCGTTATCGAAGGCTCGTAACGCGGAAGAGTACCGCGAAGTGCTGGAGTCCAGCGTCGAGGAGCTGGAACGCCTGTCGAGGATGACCGAAAGCATGCTTTTTCTCGCCCACGCGGACCATTCCGAAGCGATTATTTCAGCCGCGTGGCTTGACGCGCGCGCAGAGCTTGAAAAGCTTGCCGAGTTCTATCAACTCGCGGCAGACGAATCGGGCGCGCACATCAATTGCATAGGTAATGTGAAAGTCTACGCGGATCCTATCCTGTTCCGCCGTGCGGTCAGCAACCTGCTCTCCAACGCTTTGCGTTATGCCGCGAAGGGCGGAGAAATCACCATGGAAGCAAAGGGCGAAGCGGACGGCTCCGTCACGATATCCGTCAAAAATCCAGGCCCTGGTATTTCTCCAGTGCATCTGGCGAGGATTTTCGACCGCTTTTACCGGACCGAACCCGCCCGCGAAAAATCGCGCCGCGGCGCCGGACTGGGACTGGCGATCGTCAGGACTATCATGCGGCTGCATGGCGGAGCCGTGAGTGTCGCGAGCAACAAATTCACCGTGTTCACCCTTCGATTCCCTCCCGCCCCAGCGGCGGCTCGCGTATAGGCGAAGCCTGTTTCAATTGTTTTCCTCTGCTGTCCGACGCCCGGCAGGCCGCGGGCGCTACATCAGCCTTCTAAATTACAAAATTGTAATAGTTGCGTCAGTGTCCCGTCGGTGCCGGAGTCGCAGAATCTCTGTCATTGAACGGCAGCAATAGATTTGCTGTTTCGTTCAATGGGTGACGCGCGAGGTAGCGTGCAAGCGCGATTTCGAGGGACATCCCTCAATTGTAATCAAGGAGAGCTGCCATGTTAAAACGTAATATCGGTGTTGTAGCTGCGGGACTTCTGCTCGGCGCACAGATCGGTTTTGCCGCAGCAGACGAATCCGCCGTCCCTCTGGGTGCGCAGGCGATCCGCGTGCAAGGCGAGCCGGTCGCGCGCTCGAGCTACCAGACGGGACGCACCGCCAGCAGTGCGCCTTCGCGTACCGTGTCGATGCCGTCTAATGACGACGAGATCATCTCCAGAGGTGAACCGCCCGTGCGCTCGACGTATCAGGAGCGGCATGGCGGCGGCAACGAAAGCGCTGGATAACGGCTCCGGCTCCATCGAAAAGACGGCGCCGCAGCAAGCGATATCACGGAATTGTTCCTGGCAGCAGGCGATCGGCGGTGCGTTTTTGCTCGTCGGTAAGCGTCGAATAAAGCTTCTTGGCGGCGTTTGAAAGCTGTTGCGTCAAGACAGCGCGTTTTTGCTCCGCAGAAACGCGCTGTTCGGCTTGACTCAACGCATTTCCGTCGGCCGGCGCTCCGGTGTCGTGCGCCAAAACCGAAAGTATCTCGATGACTTTGTCATCGTAGGCTTGCCAAGCGCCGGTCTGCTCGGGTTTAAGATTGAGAGCTATCTTCAGGTCCCTCAGGCGCAAACGAATCTGGTCATTGGTGCTCAGGCGCGTGGCAAGGTTCGCGCGTTGTTCGTTGCTTTTCTGCGTTGAACGACGGTCCTCGTCAGCGCGTCGCGTGCCGACGATCTCCCCCAGCTGAGAACAGCCCGCTACGGCCACAGCAAGCAATAGCGCGGCGATGAGATGCAGACGGCTGCGGTTCATTGGATACTCCACGAAATAGTCAGCTCACGATACGCTCGCCGCCGGCGGATCGACGCGGTATTCAAAATACGCTGCCGCAGCTTTCATAACAACTCTTATTCGTCGGCGGATTTTGCCGCGCGCGATGTTTGCCTGCGCTCTATCTCTTTAACCATGCCGCGGAATTGATCCGAAACAGTCGCACGCATCAGGGGCACGGTGATGAAAACCGGCAGTGACGTCGAGGGTTCGATGATTCCAGACCAGCGCAGCACAAATTCATCGTCGCTGTGGCCGGTCTTTTCGATCCGATAGCCGCCATCGAGTTGCTTGAGATTGCCTTTGAGCACTCGTATCCCGATATAGGCAGGCGGCTCCTCGAGCGCTTCGACCACGACCTCGATCGGGTAAGTGAAAA
>DASYSI010000116.1:0-10797 GCA_036003485.1 Burkholderiales bacterium
CGCGGATGGAAAATTTGAGCGCCTCCCCGCGCTCGCCGTGGAATTGGTCCGGCTCAGACCGGATGCCCTTCTCGTACAAAGTACGCCTGGCAATCTGGCCGCCAAGCAGGCGACTGCAGAAATTCCCATCGTTATGGTCAACGTTGCCGACCCGGTAGGCGTGGGGCTAGTTTCGAACCTGGCGCGGCCGAGCGGAAACATCACTGGAATTACCAATATTTCGGCGGAGCTGGCCGGGAAGCGTCTGGAGCTATTGAAGGAAATTATGCCGCGGGTATCACGAATCGCCGTGCTCTTGAACCCGGATGATCCCGTTGCCGCTGTCCAGATGAGGAACGCCGAGGGCGCGGCGCGTTCGCTCGGAATTCAACTGCAACCCATTGTGCAGGTGCGCAGCGCAGAGGATTTGGAGGGAGCTATCGCGGCGTCAGTCAGAGGAGGCGCCGGTGCAGCTATCCGGATGGTTGATCCACTGGGCAATTCTCTGCGCAAACGAACCGTAGAACTGGCGGCAAAGCATCGGCTACCGATAATGTACCCGTTTCGGGAAGATGCGGAAGCCGGTGGCCTTATGTCCTATGGAACTAATCTTCCCGACCAGTTCAGACGTGCCGCGACTTTCATCGACAAGATTCTCAAAGGTGCGAAGCCGGGTGAGTTGCCGGTGGAGCAACCCACTAAATTCGAGCTGGTGATCAACATGAAAACGGCAAAGGCGCTCGGCCTGACGATCCCCCAGCCCTTTCTCATGCGCGCGGACAAGGTGATCGAGTAGCCACAACAGCAACGTCTCCTTTCGGGAGCGGTCGATGACCGCTTGGGGTCGAGAGTGTGAATTCGCCGATATGGAAAGCTGCCGTTCGGGCTGAGTTTCTGGTCTATGACCGTTAACGAATCCATACCGGCCGCCAGACTTGCTTCGAGCCAACGGCAGCATTGGCCGAGCAGCAGTCATTGTCGGAGGCAACATTGAGACTTCTGCCCATCATTCAATGGGACAACAGAACGTTCAACGCACGGCTATACTGGAATCATGGAAAGTAGGCGGCCGGTCTTAGTCCGGCTTGGCATGTCCGCGCGCGGTAAAGTGGTGGTGAGCAGCGCAACAATAGGGCCATGGGCGAACAAATGAGACAAATGACGACTTTGATGCGTGAGTCATTGCGAGTACAGCTCCCCGCAATGTGCGTGAAAGCCATTATTGCCGCGTTCATGCTTCTGCCCGCCATCGGCCCATTCGCTTACGCGCAGGAATATCCGGCGAAAGCCGTGCGCATCATTGTCCCATTCGCGCCGGGCGGGCCGAACGATCTTGCGGTGCGGCCGGTCGCGCAGAAGCTGTACGAGCTCCTGGGGCAGCCTTTCGTCATCGATTACCGCGCGGGGGCGAACGGCATTATCGGCAGCGATCTCGTCGCGAAATCTGCGCCGGACGGCTATACGATGATCGTCATCTCGTCGTCGTTCTCGATCAACGCGAGCACGCAGGCGAAGCTGCCGTTTGACCCGGTGCGCGATTTCGCGCCGGTGAGCTCGATTGCAACGAGCGACATCATTTTCGTGGTGAATCCGACGGTGCCGGTCCGCAGCGTCAAGGAGTTCGTGGCGCTGGCGAAATCGAAACCCGGTAAATTGAATTACGCATCGTCCGGTACTGGCGGATCGCTGCATCTGGGCGGGGAGCTCCTGAAGGCGACGGCCGGAATCAACATGGTTCACGTGCCGTACAAAGGCGCAGCGCTCGCGCTGACGGACGTCATCGGCGGCCATGTGGATTCGATGTTCATTTCGGCGCCGGGCGCGTTCGTTCAGATCAAGGCCGGCAAGGTGCGCGTGCTCGCGACTGCGAGCGCGCGTCGAGCGCCTTCGCTGCCGGATACGCCGACTTTCGCGGAGGCGGGCTATCCCGAAGTCCAGGTCGACACGCGCTATGGACTGCTTGCGGCCGCCGCGACGCCGCCTGCGATCATCGCGCGGCTCGAAGCTGCGATCGCCAAGGCCTTAAGCACGCCGGAAGTGCGCGACGCTTACGCCGCGCTGGGCCTCGATCCCATAGCGAGCAGCGCCCAGGCATACGGGACTTATCTGCGCAACGAAATCGTGCGCTGGCGCAAGATCGTCGCCACTGCGAAGCTGCAGCCGCAATGAGTTCATCGCTGGCCGCGCGTTTCAGTTGGCGACCCGCCCCGCCGCTTTGCCTTGCAGATATTGGTGGACGAAAGCGATCGCCATGCTGCCCTCCCCGACCGCAGACGCCACACGTTTCACCGGGCTCAACCGCACATCCCCGCAGGCGAAAATGCCGGGGACACTCGATTCGAGCAGATAGGGATCGCGGCTGTGCGACCAGCGGTTGGCCTTCACCACATCGTCACCGGTCAGGACATATCCGCGGGCATCGCGTGCGATGTCCGTTGGCAGCCATCCGGTCTCCGCGTCGGCACCAATGAAGACGAAGAGGCCTCCGCAGTCATGTCGGTACACTTCGTTGCTTGCGCCTTCACGAATGTCAATCGCGGTCAGGTGAGTGTCGCCGTAAACCGCTTGTACTTCCGACCGCAGTTTGACTGCTATGTTCGATTTGCCGCGGAGCTGCTCAACCAGATAATGCGACATGCTCTTCTCGAGGGAATCGCCCCGGACGAGGAGCGTCACCTTGCGTGCGTGGTTGGCAAAGTACAAAGCCGCCTGACCAGCAGAGTTTCCGGCACCGATAAGATAGATATCAATACCATGGGTAGCGCCTGTTTCACTGCGTGCCGCTCCGTAGTAGATACCTTTGCCGATGAGCCGATCGAAGCCATGGATCGCAACGTGACGCCATGTGACGCCGGTGGCAAGAATAACGGTCCGCGAACGGACGACCTCGTCGCCATCGAGGAAAACCTCGCGCGTCGTCGAATCGAGACGGCAAACAGATCGCGTGACAAGAATCTCCGCCCCAAGTCGCCGCGCTTGGCGGAGTGCGCGACTCGCGAGTTCGTCGCCGGAGACTCCGCTGGGGAATCCGAGATAGTTCTCGATCCGGGACGACGTCCCGGCTTGACCTCCGGGAGCCTCACGCTCAATGACAACCGTGCGCAGCCCTTCGGACGCGCCGTACACCGCTGCTGCGAGTCCGGCCGGCCCGCCGCCGATGATCATAGTGTCGTATTCATCGAGGCGTGGACTTGTCTGAAGGTCAAAATGCCGGGCAAGATCGCGCGTTTTCGGTCGACTGACCAGCGTTCCGTCCGCCAGCCGCAACACCGGGAAATCGTTCTCCGATGGTCGCGTTCCGGGCCAGAGTCTCGGCAGATCGGGCGAGTCTGGCGTCACCCATTCGAAGGTGATCTGGTTGCGCGCGAGAAACCGGCGCAATTCGGCGCACGAGGTGTCCCAGCGGTTTCCGTACATTGTCACCCGCGGCTTGGGCGGTTCGGCAGTAATACCCTGTAGCCCTCCGATGCGCTCCCGCGCGAGCGCACTCACCTTCAACGCAACGTCCGGCGATGTGGCTGCAATTGAGTAATATTGCTGAGCTTCCACACGCATGACGCGCGAGGGTTCCGAGGCTCGATAGCCGCCCGGAAATGGCGTGCCAAGGGCAATCGGCACTTCGCCGAAAATCGTTCCCGGGACGCGCCAGCCCAGCCTGCGTTCGATCCCGTCAATCAACTTGACGACCTCGACCTTGCCTGCGAGAACCGCAAACAGCGCACGCTCGCCGCCTTCATGAACGGCGAATTCTCCGGCTCCGAGATGCAGGTCGGCGGAAGTTTGCGCGAGACGCTCAAGATCGGTCGTCGAGAGCGTCGAAAACAGCGGGATTGCCTGGACGTCGTCAATCGTCAACATGGTGAGCTTGGAGCTGTCATGAATTATCCAATATTCCCTCAAGTGACTCCAACATTACGCATCAGGGTAAGCGACTGTTCGCCGCTGCGTTGCGCTTTGACTGCTTCTATCACCGACGTCAGTTCACAACCAGGCCCGCGGCTTTCGCCACCTTGGCCCATTTTGCCATCTCGCGCGCGATGTGTTCATCGAGCTCTTTCGGGGTCGTGCCCTGCGGCTCGAGGCCGTCCGTCATCATCCGCTCGCGCACGTCGGGCATCTTCGCGACGGCCGCGATCTCGCGCTGCAAGCGGTTGATGATTTCGATGGACGTTTTCGCCGGCGCGAACAGGCCTTGCCAGTTCGAAGTCTCGAAGCCCGGCACACCCGATTCGGCGACCGTCGGCACCTCGGGCAATGCCGGCCAGCGCGCAGCACCCGTGACTGCGATCATGCGCAGCTTGCCCGCTCGCACCAGCGGCAGCGCGCTCGGCATGCTCGCGAAACTCATGTCGGATTCACCGGTCGAGATCGCGACCATCGCCGCCGACGCGCCTTTGTAGGCGACGTGCTGGATATTGATCCCGGCCAGATGCTTGAAGTATTCGCCGGCAAGATGCGGCGCACTGGCGATGCCCGAGGACGCGAAATTAAGCTTGCCGGGCTGCGCGCGCGCGATTGCGATAAGCTCCTTGACCGTGCGCGCCGGCAGCGCGCTGTTCACGACGAGCAGATTGGGACCGAGCGCGAGCAGCGACACGGACTTCAAATCGCGCCGCGTGTCGTACGGCAGTTTTTTAATGAGAGTCGGGTTGGTGCTGTGTGAAGTCGGAGCGAGCAATATCGTATAGCCATCCGGCAGCGCGTTCACCACGAGCTCGGTAGCGATGACGCCGCCCGCGCCCGGCCGATTGTCAACGACCACCTGCTGGCCGAAACGCTCACCCAGACGCTGCGCGTAGATGCGCGCGACGAAATCCGAATTGCCGCCCGTCGCCTGCGCGACAATGAGCCGGATCGGTTTGACCGGATACGCCGCTTGAGTACCAGGCGCATGTTCCGCGGCGTGGCCGGCGGCGACGCTCACCACGATGAGCGCACCAAGAAACGCGCCCGCAATCTTGCTGCGATCGGACGCGAACACATGCGCAACAAAATTCCGCGTCAGCAACACCGCTTGGCTTTCATCATGTTTCAATTCCTGTCCAGATTATTGTCGACGCGGTACGTTCGCCGATCAGATTGGATTGCGCAAGAAAAAAGCGTGCATGTCGTCGATCTTCTCGCACGCCATGACGCCATCGAAAATATTCTGCGCCAGCCTCTTGTCCCCGACCCACTGCGCGATATCGAAGAATTTATTTCTGAGCTCTTGCGGTTTGCGCGGATTCATCGGATCGCCCTTGGTGTATTGGGCGCTCGCTTCGAGCACGGATCCGTTTTTGAGCCTGATCTTGACGTCGCATGGCTGTTGATGCGGAAAACTCGCCGTGTACTTCGGGTTCTCGCTCACGTCGACCTTGAGCGCGAGCTCGTGTATCGCCGGGTTAGCGAACGCATTCTCGTCGAAATTCGTCACGTATCCGCGGCCGTGATAAATGAGCGATGCCACGGCGAACGGCAGCGAGAACTGCGCGCCGAAAGGAGTCGTCGGCGTCTTGTTATGCAACAGCGTCGGTTGTAGATACGTGAGAAAACCGATGTGCTCGATGTCGCGCGGATCGAGCCGCCGGTCCGGGCATTGCGCGAGGATTTCCTCGATCAGGTCGAGCGCAGGATGGATCGAGCGGCCGACCGGATGCATTTTAATGAAGCCCTTGGTGATCAGGAATTCCGAACCGAGGCCGGCGATCACGCTGCCGGGATCGAACGATTTCGCCGAGGTTTGCGCAATGCCGCTTTTGCCTTCGGGCGCGTCGGCGTACACCTGCCCGTAGACGGACTGCACACCGTCGTTCTCGCCTGTGATTCCCGACTGCACCATGTCGAGCGCGAGAATTCCCAGATAACCGGTTGCGCCGCTGTAGACGCGGCCGACGGTCGCGCCCTCGAGCACGGCATTACGGCTGGTGGCGAGACCCAGCGTCGCGCTGATATTGATCAGCTCGCGCGTGGCGCCGGCATCGAGATTCGCGAGCTTTCCCGCCGCGACGGCAGCGCCAATGGCGCCAAAGGTTCCGCTCGAATGCAGCGCCAGCTTGAGTTTGGCTGCGCGGTTGATGCGGCTGCTCGTTTCATACCCCATGACGATCGCGAGCAGCAGATTCGCGCCCGAGGCGCGATGATGCTCGGCGATCGCCAGCGCTGCCGGGATGATCTGGCTCGCCGGCAGGCCCTTGGCATACGAATTCTGCTCGATCATCTCGAGCCACGTCCCCGCCGTGCCATTGAGCAGTGCGGCCACGTTGGGCGAGGTTTTTCGGCCGAAGCCGATCACCGAAGCCTCGCCCTGCGGATTGCTCGCAAGCTGGCGCACGGCAAACTCGCGCATTGTCGCGATCTGCGCGCCGGCCGCGATCAGCGGCAGCGTATCGGCGATCAGCCAACGCGCACGCTCGATCACGTCCGGCGGCAGATCTTCAAGGGTCGTCGCGCAAACGTATTCGGACAGTACTTTCAGGTAATGCGGCGGGGCTGCGTCCACGGGCTTCGCATCATGAATCCGGCTTGGCGCCGGAGCTTTTTACGATCTTTGCAAACTTGTCGATCTCGCGGCTGAAGAACGCAGTGAATTCCGCCGGTGAGCTGCCGACTGGCTCGGCGCCCTCGCGCTGCATGAATGCTTTTACATCAGGATGCTGCAGGCTTTTCACAACTTCGGCATGGATGCGGCTGACGACTGTCGCGGGCGTTGCGGCCGGCGCGAAAAAGCCGTACCAGTTATCGATGTCGAATCCTGGATACGTCGAATCCACCGTCGGCAGCTCGGGTAGTGCCGAAGAATTGCGCTTGGTCGTCACCGCAAGCGCGCGCAGCTTGCCCGTGCGCAGGTGCGGCAGCGCGCTGATCACGACCGAGAATCCGAGCTCGGCTTCGCCGCTGATCTGTGCGGTCATCTGCGCGCCCGCGCCTTTATATGGCACGTGCGTGAGCTGCATGCCCGAGGTCTGCTGCAGCAGCACGCCCGCGAGATGGCTGGTCGTGCCGTTGCCGCCCGACGCGTAATTCAATCCACCCTTCGCCTTTTTCGACAACTCGACAAGCTCCTTCACGCTGCGTGCGGGAACCGACGGATGCATCGTCAGCACCAATGGCGACGAGGCGACCTGCGCGATTGCTACCAGATCCTTGCGCGCGTCGAACGGCAATTTCGGGTACAGCGTCACGTTGACCGTCAGCGATGCGGTGGACAGCATCAGCGTATAGCCGTCGGGCGGGCTTTTCGCCGTCAGGTCGGCGCCGATGTTGCCGCCCGCCCCAGCGCGATTGTCGACAGTAACGGCCTTTCCGAGCGACTCGTGGAAACGCTGGGCGAGCAGGCGTGCCAGCAGGTCGGTGCCGCCACCCGGGGAAAAAGGCAGGATGATCCGGATCGGGCGCGCCGGATAATCCTGCGCCTGAGCCTGAGCCGCGGCGCCGATCGAAATGACTGTGAGCGTGGCGGCCGCAGCTCGCGGGAAGATCATGGTGTGTGAGCAGTAGAGTAAAGATTTGCCATTGAGAATAACACGGAGAAGCCGTGAAACACGCCGCAGATCATCTGATCTTGACGCCCACGTCCCTTCACGACTTGAAATATCAGTTTCATCCTCCGGTTTTTTCCATCGGCTTTCCCGATGCCGATTCACCTGAGATCCAAATCCAAGCGCTGAGCGCGCTCGCGACGGCGAGCAACGCGGAAATAACCATGACCCAGCGAAATCCCGCTACGAAAGATTCTGCGACCGCATGCTTAACCGCCGCGCGAGTGCGGGCATTGCCGTGCGTGGGCACTTCGATCGCAGCGAGCTTGCTGCGTTGCGCTTTGACTGCTTCTATCATCGACGCCGGCGCTGCGATGCGCCCGAGGCGCTGGTCGAGGCCATGGTTGAAAACCGCGGCGACGACTACGCCCATCACTGCCAGCGCCATTAATGAAGCGACGCGCGACACGGCGTTGTTGATGCCTGACGCTGCACCTGCGGCGTGGGTGTCCACCGAGCTCATCACGGTCGTCGTCAGCGGCGCGACGCTGACGGTCATTCCGACCCCGAGCACGACGACCGCGGGAAAAAACGTCGTCCAGTAATTTGCGTTTATCGCAGGCACGGCGAGCAGCGCATAACCCGCCGCCGCAATGAGTGGGCCCACGATGAGCGGCAGCTTCGAGCCGTACTGGCCGACGAGTCCGCCGGCCCAGCGCGAAAGCACGAACATGAGCAGGATGAACGGGAGCAGCGCGGCACCCGCCGCCGTAGTCGAATAGCCCTGTACCTGAATCAGATTGAGCGGCAGAAAAAAAAGACCGCCGCCGAGCGCCGCATACAGGAATAGCGTGAGCAGATTCGCGCCCAGGAAATTGCGCGAACGAAAGAGCTTGAGCGGCATCATCGGTGCCGGATGGCGTGCCTCGACGGCGACAAACCCGGCCAGCGCGACGAAACCGACGCCGCAGGCGGCAAGCACCAGCGGATGCGACCAGCCTTTATCGGAAGAAGCGATGAGCGCGTACACGATGCCGCCCAAACCGAGGGTCGCGAGCACTGCGCCTTGCCAATCGACTGCGCCTTGCACAGTCTCGTTGCGACTTTCCGGGACGCGCGCGAGCGCGATCGCGAGCACCGCCGCCGCGAGCGGAATGTTGATCAGGAATGCGGCGCGCCACGACAGATGATCGATCAGCCATCCGCCGAGCACCGGGCCGATTGCCGCGGTGATCGCCGTGGCACCTGACCACGTGCCGATCGCCTTGCCGCGGCTATTTTCATCGAACGATGCGCTGATGATAGCGAGGCTGCCGGGCACGAGCAAAGCACCGCCTATTCCCTGCACGGCGCGCGCGACGATCAACTCGTCAACGCTGTGCGCGAGGCCGCACCATACTGAGGCGGCCGCGAATAGGCCGACGCCGATGCAGAACACGCGCCGCCGTCCGTAGCGGTCGCCCGCCGCGCCGCCGACGAGCAGCAGCGCCGCCAGGAACAACGCGTACGACTCGACGACCCATTGCACATCGACGAGAGTCGCGTTGAGCTCCCTCTGCAAAGCCGGCAGCGCAACGTTTACGACGGTGCCATCGATGAACACCATGCTCGAGCCGAGTATCGTCGCAGCAAGAATCCAGCGCGCGGCGTGCGCCCGGGACGGCGCAACGCAGAGGCCGGACACTATGATGGCGCCATCGCACGGGCCTGATAGTGGAGTCGTCACTTGCGCTACCGCGCTGGGACTGCATCGAGAATCTTGCGCAGCTCATCCAGCTCGACGGGTTTGACCAGATGGAAATCGAATCCCGCCTCGCGCGAGCGGCGGCGGTCTTCGCTTTGGCCGTAGCCTGTCACCGCGATGATCGTGACAGGTGCGAGCTCACGCGTGTTGCGCAGGCGGCGGGCGACCTCGTATCCGTCCATGCTGGGAAGACCGATATCGAGCAGCACGATACTCGGCCGGTAGTCCGCCGCCGCAGGCAGCGCCGCCGGGCCGTCGTACACCGTGCGCACATCGTGACCGAATGAGTGGAGCAGCGCGCTCATCGTATCGGCGAAATCGCGGTTATCGTCGACGACGAGAACGCGTCTGCCGGTGGCGCTCCGCGCAGGGGGAGTCTCACGCACGCGTGCCAGCGCTGCTTCGCGTCCAATCGCCAAAGGCAGACGAATTACGAACTCGCTGCCGCGACCCGCCCCTTCGCTGCTCGCGCCGACCGCACCGCCATGCAGTTCGACTAACTGCTTCACCAGCGTGAGCCCGATTCCCAAACCGCCGCCGGCGCGGGGAAGCGCACGATGGTCCTGCACATAGAGATCGAACACTCTGGGCAGCAATGCGGCGGACATGCCGATGCCGGTATCACGTACGCGCACGACCGCATTGTCGTTGTCCCGGCTGACTGAAACTGCAATGACGCCTTTCTCCGGCGTGTACTTCGCGGCATTGGTGAGGAGATTGACGATGACCTGAGACAGGCGAGTCGCGTCGGCATCGACCGGCAACGGGTCATCCGGCAAACGCAATTGCAGATCCTGTTTACGCCCGTCGATCAGAGCCCTGCAAGATTCGACCGCCCGCGTGACGACACCGTTCAGATCGAGGATTTCTTTCTTGAGCGCGACTTTTCCGCTGGTGATCCTGCTCACGTCGAGCAGGTCGTCAACCATGCGCGTGAGATGGGCGACTTGACGCTCGATCAGAGTCTCGAGCTCCGTATGCGTCTGCCCGGGCTGCTTGCGCATCAGCGCCAGCGCATTGACGATGGGCCCGAGCAGATTGCGCAGCTCGTGCGCAAGCATCGCGAGAAACTCGTTCATGTGGCGCACGTTCTCTGCGTGCTTCGCCCCGCGGCTCGAGAGGCTGGCGTCGAACACGGACACCACCAGCGTCGCCATCAGGAACAGGACGGTGAATCCACCGACTGCGCCCGCAAGCCAGGCGATGTTGATGTCCTGCGGCCGCACGGTGCATATCGTGCCGGGCGCGAAGTTCGCCGCCGCCATTCCGGTATAGTGCATGCCCGCAATCGCCGCTCCCATGACAAGCGCGCTCGCGCTCTTCTTCCGAAATGCCGACAGTATCGTTTCAGTGCGCAATTGAAAGGCGATCCACAATGCAGCCATCGACGCGCCGACGGCGATCAGTATCGAGGTACCGAAAAACAACAGGTCGTAGCTGATCGCCGGGCGCAATTGCATCGCCGCCATTCCGGTGTAGTGCATGCCCGCGATGCCGAATCCCATCAGCAGCCCGCCCAGGAGCAGTCTGTGCAAGCTTAGGGTACCGTGGCTGACCGTATAGAGCGCGAAGCCCGAGACCACGATTGCGATCAGCAAGGACAGCAGCGTAATC
>DASYSI010000117.1:0-9534 GCA_036003485.1 Burkholderiales bacterium
TCGAAATTCTGCGCCGGCGCGCGCGGCGTATCCCAGTTGTCGCGGAAATGCACGGCGTCGCCGGTCAATAGCACAGGTCCGGTCTGCGGCAACTTTACCAGCAGCGACTGATGTCCCGGGGTATGTCCGGGTGAGGAAATAATCGTCACCGACCCATCGCCGAACACGTCGTAATCGCCTTTCAGTTTGACCGCAGTATTTTTGCGCAATCCTTCAAAGTTGGCGGGTGCCGCGGGCGGTTTGCCTTTGGGGCCGAGGTAGAAATCGTACTCGGCTTCCTGAATGTAAAGCGTCGCGTTGGGGAACAGGCTGCCATTACCGATATGATCGGGGTGTGCATGCGAGAACCCGACATATTTGATATCGGCAGGCGCGACGCCGAGCTCGGTGAGCTGCTGCGTCAGTGTTTTCGGACCCGTCCAGCGCCAGTGAATCACCGGCGTCGGAAAGCCGTCTTTCATCGACGCGAGCGCCTCGGCGTAACCGGTCTCCCATAGCATCCAGCCTTTGGCGTGCTTGATCAGATAGCAGCTGTTGGTGAGCCTGAAAGGCTTGTTGACGTAAGCGGCGACTCCCGGCGCCCAGCGCGACGAATCGGCAGCGTTCCCTTCGCCGCAGTAAAGCACGTACATCCGTTCCACGCCGCCCTGCCGTTGCTCCGCGGTACCTGCGCAGCCGGCGACGAGCGCGATCAGGATCAATATCAAAACCGTCGGACGCGTGCCGATCGCCTTTCGAAAATTCATGTTGGACTCCCTTGAGTTTATTGCGTCCGGCATCGCGAGCGCTGCAAGCGCTTGTGGATTTGCAATCGCGCCAACCGTTTTATCTATCGCTGTCATCGATGCGACCGGCAGCGCCGGTTCGTTTCAATGCGCCCCCGGCGCTATGATCTCGATGTGGTCACGGTTAACGTTGATGAACGGCGCGGTGAATACCTGCCGGCCGACGATCTCCCAGACTTCCGCGTCCGTCACTGCAATAAATCCCCTGGCTTCGGACATATAGTCGGTTACGCGTGCACCGGGCAAAAGATCGATGTGGCCTTTTATGCGATAGGTGCCGGTCAGAATGGTTACCTTGGTCCTGCCTTCATCGATGGCCATAGACGATACTCCTCATGGTGGATAGGTTGAGCATTTGTGTCGTAGCGCCTTCGCCTTTTATTCGGCCGCGGTGATTTCCCGGGTCACGGCGTAAGAGTTGCCGAAGCAAGGCACGTAGACGGAATGCGTGCCGGGTCCGCCCGCAACGATGATCCCGATATCTTCAGGCCGCTGTGAGATCGGCAACAAGGTATCCGGTCCGATGTCCCCGAGTTCCTGCGTGCGTGAATCGCGCGTTCGCGCGAGATCCTTCGCCGACTGGCAGCGCGCCGGCATTTTCGACAATTCCCACAGATTCTGCTTCACATCAGCCTTGCTCAAGCCGGCGTGCTGCAGGATCTCCGCGTGTTCAGGCCCGATCATGATCCACGGTTCGCCGCCGTGCGTGTATTCGTTGCTCGGCGGATGGATCATGGTATCGGCGATCACCCGCAGCAATTCAGGGCCGTCCTTGCAGTGGCTGTTCATGTTCATCGTGCCTTCGGCGCCGACTACGGTTACGGTGCTGCAGCCGGGCGCAAATCCACGCTCCACGTGCAAAGGCTGCCACGGATTCGCATCCTCGTTTTCGGCGCAGCAGAACGTGTACTTGCCGGGCGACCCCTGGGTTGCGCGATCCATATCGCCCGGCAGCGCGCCACCGACGTTGCGCAATATAAGCCGCAGCGCGCGGCCGATGGTGGCGTTGGCCCACGCGCCTTCGCCGATGCAATTGAACGTGCCGTTGATTTCGAGCCGGCGCGCAACAGGCCCGTTGACGATGATCCAGATTGCGACGGGATTGGTCGTCGCCTGGATGCCCTGCAAATTGAATTCCGGCGCGGCGACTGCGTCCACTGCGGCGATCAGGAGCGGCAGGTACTCCGCATCGCATCCCGCGAGCACCGCGTTGATCGCGATGCGCTCGATGGTCGCCGCGCCGAAACCCGGCGCAACTTTCGCCACGATCTCGTCACGTGCGCGGCGCGTGCAGCGAAGCATGCGGTCGACACGCGCTGCCGTCGGCGGCACGACGGGCAGGCCATCGCTCCACCGCCGCTCGCGATAAAGTTTGTTGATCGCATCCAGATCGTCCGGCGCTTCGATCTGGGCGGCGCGCTCATCGCCTGCAAGAACGTTGACCGCACCTGATGGGATCGCGCTCATGCCGGTCCGCCTTTGCTGACGAGATTCGCGACGTCATCGACGCACGTTTCGGCCATTTGCCGTACCTCGTCGCGGCTGCGCAGGCCGAACGGATGCGCGATGACGGCAATCGGCAGATTCGGCCGGCCGAGCGCCGATGCCTGGGCCCGCCCCAGCGTAATGAAAGCGGTCGAGCAGATCGTCAGGGCCGTAATTCCGCGCTTCGCCATCTCTACACTGTCGTGGATACTCCACGACGCGCATGACCCTCAATCGCCGGATCCGGTGATCACCAGATCGCAGCGCTCGGCGAGCTCTTGATATACATCATCGGCCGCCGGAATGGACGCCGCGCGCTTTCTGCGCTTGACGACCTCGCTCACGCCGTAGCGGCTGACCAATAATTGGGAGAGATCGTCGACCAGGTGATTGAAATTCGGTTTGGCGTTGTCGATAAAACCAACCACCGTGCCGGCGAGGCCGGCCATGATCTTCTGCGCCTCTGGCGCGGCTTGCTGCCGCGGCGCAGTCGGATCGAACAGTAGCACGCTCGCTGTCATGTACTTTCTCCTTTACGGGTCCAACCGTGCGTCACGCACAATTGGACAGTTCTCAAAATACGCCTATTCAGAACGGATGTTGGCCTGCCGGATGACTTTCGTCCAGCGCTCGATTTCCGTGCGCAGGAATTTTTCCAGTTCCTGCGGGCTGTTGCCGATGGAATCGGCGCCCTGCGCCAAAAGCTGTTCCGTGACGTCAGGCTGCTTGAGAATGCGGGTCGTCTCCGCGTGTATTCGCTTGATGATCGCAGGCGGTGTCGCCGCAGGCGCGAGCAGCGCGTACCACAGCGTCGATTCATAACCGGGAATGGTTTCGGCCACGGTCGGAATATCGGGCGCCGCGCGCGAGCGCGCGCGGCTCGTCATCGCAAGTGCCACCAGGCGGCCGGATTTCACGTGCGGCAGCGACGGCAGCGGACTCGTGCACATCATCTGCACCTGGCCGCCGATCAGATCGGTCAATGCGGGACCGGCGCCCTTGTACGGGACGTGCACGAGGTCGATGCCTGTCATCCACTTCAGCAATTCGACCGACAGGTGTCCGCCGGTACCCGGTCCCGAAGATGCGTAATTGATGCGGCCGGGACGGGCTTTGGCTTGCGCAACGAGCTCCTTGATGCTGTGCACGCCAAGCGATGGATGCGCGATGAATAGCAGCGGCGAGTCCGCGACGAGCGTGATCGGAGCAAAATCCTTGATCGAATCGTACGGCAGCTTTTTGAGCAGACCGGGATTGATTCCGTGTGTAGCGCTCGCGAGAAACAGCGTATAGCCATCGGGGGCGGCCTTTGCGGCCATCTGCGTCGCGATGATCTGAGCGCCGCCGGGACGGTTGTCGACCACGACCTGCTGACCAAAAGCTTCCGTGAGCCGCGCGCTCAACATCCGTCCCACGATGTCACCGGCGCCGCCCGGCGGATACGGAATGATCAGCCGCACTGCCTTCGTTGGATAATCTTGGGCAAGCACCGGCGCAGCCCATAGCGAGGCCAACAGCACCATCCAAATTGCCGACCATCGCATTCCTTGCGCCATGCTAGCTTACTCCCGTGCTGTTACGTCGTTCGCTGCGCACTATTCGACATGCGCGCCTGTTTGCTTGACCACCTTCGCCCACTTTACTACTTCGGATTTGATCACGACCGCGAATTGGTCCGGCGTGTCAGCCGGTGATTCAAACGCCTCGGCGCTCAAGCGTTCGCGCACGTCGGGCATTTTAAGAATTTTTACGATCTCGCTGTTGAGCCGGTCGACGATAGGCCGCGCAGTGCCTGCAGGCGCCAACAGGCCATACCAGGTTGAGACTTCGAATCCCGGCAAACCCGAGTCGGCTATGGTCGGCACTTCGGGCATTGCAGGCGAGCGGCGCAGGCCCGTCGTTCCCAACGCACGCAGCCTGCCCGCCCTCACCTGCGGCGCCGATTGCGCGATGCCGCCGAAAACGAGCGAGACCTGCCCGCTGAATACGGCAGCGACTGCAGGCGCATTTCCCTTGTAGGGCACAATCAGCAAATCAATGTGCGCAGTGCTCTTGAATAATTCCGCTGCGAGCTGCGACGCACTGCCGCCGAAAGCACAAGTGACCTGGCCGGGGCGGGCCCTGGCGATCTGTATGAGCTCTTTTGCGGACCGCGCAGGCAACGAAGGGTGCGCGACCAGCACATACGGTGCTATGCCAACGCGCGCAATCGGCGCAAAATCATTGAGGGTATCGTACGGCAACTTCGGATAAAGGCTCGCGTTGATGCCATGGGTACCACTGGTGCCCATCAGCAGCGTGTATCCGTCCGGCGTGCTCCTGGCCACGAGCTCGGAACCCACCGCGCCGTTCGCGCCGGCCCGGCTGTCGACCAGCACCTGCTGTCCCCATGCTTCGGTCAGCTTCTGGCCGACGATGCGCGCGAGCAAATCAGTCGGACCACCGGGCGCAAGCGGCACGACGATGCGAATGGGTTTGACGGGATACTGCTGACCCGCGGCGGGCGGCGCGGAACCTGCGACCATCGCCGCGATCAAACAAAACCCTGTGCGCACAGACACTGTGTCCTTTCTAGGCTTGGCCGGCAGACGTCGGGCGTTGCGGGAATAAAACCCTATTTTACGTGTTGACCAATGCGCCGCGACGCGTCACGATGGCGCCCGCCCTAATACTGGAGGATACCAAATGAACCGACTTTACATTGCAGCGCTTTTCGCCGCCGTGGCCACGAGCAGCATCGCAGCCGATGCGCCAACCGCGACACGCGTGCGCGGCACCATTACCGCCATCGATGGCAACATCATGTCGGTGAAATCCCGCGACGGCAAGGATCTGAAAATCGAGCTCACCAAGGAGACCACGTTCGCGTATCCAAAGGCGCTCAAGCTCGCCGACATCAAGCCGGGAACCCCGCTCGGCACGGCCGCGGTCAGGGGCCCCGACGGCAAACTCGTCGCACGCGAATTGCACGTATTTCCCGCCGACCGGCCGGTTCCCAACGAAGGCCACCGCCCGTGGGACCTCGAACCGAATTCGAGCATGACCAACGCGATGGTGTCATCGATGGTACAAGCCAACAACGGCCGCGAGCTCACGCTCACCTACAAAGGCGGCTCGCAGCAGGTTGTGGTGCCAGAATCCGTACCCATCGTCATGGCGGTCGACACCGACCGCTCAGTGCTCAAACCCGGTGAGTACGCATTTATCGCCGCCAACGTCGGCGCCGACGGCAAGATGACCGCTTCGCGCGTCCAGGTCAGCAAAGATGGAGTCAAGCCACCGCAGTGATGCAGCGCGAACAACGAAAGAAGGCCAGCCCGTATCGGCTGGCCTTAATTTTGTCCGGCCTTCGAAGCTAAATTATCAATTCTCGGTGTAGCGCAGCGGGAACATGACGCGGAACGTCGTGCCTTTTCCCGGCTTCGTCTGCAGCTCGAGGCTCGCGTCGAGCAGTTCGCATAAACGCTTTACGATCGAGAGCCCAACACCCTCACCGGTCGCCGTCGTCCGCGCACGGTTTTCGGACTGCGAACGCATCGTAGGCGCCGGGGGTGCGTTGGGCTGCTCGCCGCCCGGCGCCTCCAGCGTTCTGGCCTCCAGATCGGTGGCATCTTTGAGCGCGTATGCCATCGGCGTTACAGGTCCGTCTCGCATGCCTGGGCCCGTGTCTTCGACGCATAAGCTCCAGCGTGCGGTACCCACGGTCTCGTCGATGCGCCATTCGACCTTGACGCCGCCGCTCTCGGTATAGTTCAAAGCGTTGTTGAGCAGGTTTTGAGCGATACGGCGCACCTTTATTTTGTCACCTTCAACCGCAAGTACATCGGGGCCCAGCGCCGTCAGAAACAAACGGCGCTCGATGCTCAAAGGACGCATGCTATTGCATAAATCTTTCAGCAGCGCCGCGGCATCGAAAGGTTCGATGGATCTGCGTTCATGCCCGGCCTCGAGCCGCGACAGTGTCATCAACTCATTCAGAAATGCATGCATCCAATCGACGCCGCTCTTCAGCATGCGCAATGAGCGTACGCGGTCTTCTTCCGCTGTGGCGCTGTGATTGAGGACAGTGGCGACGTTTTTCAGCACCCCCAGATTGCCCCGCAGGTCGTGCGCGACTTCGCGCCATTCTTCTGCGCGCTCCCGTTCGACTTCGTTCAGGCGCACGATCACCTGCTCCAGATCCTGCACGCGGCCCGCGGCCTCGGTCTGTTGCAACTGCGCGTATTGGGAAGAGCTTTCACAAAGTCCGTCCATCGATAGCCGTGCAAGCGCACGGCGCGCGGCCGCGCGCACTTTCTGCGGAACTTCAGGATGGCTGTCGCAGTCGAGCTCGAGTTCGTCGACCAGACATAAATGCAAATGCCGCCATTCATGCATCACTTCGACCAGCTTATATCCCTGCTGCCAGCGCACGGCACCATGACTGGCGGAAACATGCTTTTGCTCTTCGATGGCGTCGGTCTGCTCGCTGCGCCGCGTCGCGCAAAGCTCCTGCTCGAACTTGTCAAGCAGCGTCGGAATATGATCGTAGAACTGCGCCAGGGAAAGATGCGACGACTGCGACAGCTCGCTGTCTTTCGCCACTTCCGCGCGCCAGCGATCGAGGATTGCTTGCCGCCGTGTCCTGATGCGTTCGGCTAATGCAGCCAGACCGTCGATGGTTTTCGTGTCCATGAAGTTTTAGTGATGCAGGTCGAATTGTGCCTTTACCGTGGCGCCGAGGCACGGCTAACTGTAACCCGCGTCCTTCAGGAATTTTTCGCGATCTTCGGCACTGGCAAGACTATCGGCAAGTCGCAGATATAGGGCTTTGACGTCCGTAGTCTGCGCGGCGGCCTTTTTCGCGACGACTTTGGCGATCGGGCCCAGGTACATTGCGAGCCGGCCTGTGGCCTTTTCAACATCGGCGGGATCGATCGGCTTCAGCAGGTAGCTGACGCTGCCACGGCTCACATCGGTCTGCCCCGTTGCCGCGCTCGACGCGAGCACGTCGGGAACGCGTGAAAACGCGTCCGCAAGAAACGCTTTTTTCTCCTCCTCGCCTTGAATGCTATCGGTCAGCAAGCGCAGGAACTGGCGGCCATCCGTTGTGGTTTTGGCGGCTTTCTTGATCAGCACTTTTGCAATCGGGCCGACATGCGGCGCGAATAGTTCCTCGAGTGCGAGCAAGTCCTTTGGGTTCCACCCTGGAGGCGGAAAAGTTGTGTCCTGCCGATCCGGTACAAATGGAGCAATGGTATGGCGTACCGTGGGCTCTGCGTCCGCGGGCACGTTACCGCGCGTTTCATAGGCGGCGAGCACTGCGTTGGCGAACTCTTTGGCGGTGGCATAGCGGTCTTCGGCTTTCTTGGCGAGCGCTTTAGCGATGACTGCGTCGAACACCGTGGGAACCGCCTGCGGATTGACCTCCGAGGGGTTGCGATGCGGCTCATGGCAGATCTTGTACGCGATGCTGGTATCGGTTGCGCCCTCGAAAGGCTTGCATCCTGTGAGCAGTTCGTAGAGGACGACCCCGGATGAAAAAATATCCGTCCGCCGATCTACCGGCAGCCCGGCATATTGTTCAGGCGACATATAGCTCGGCGTTCCCATGACCGACCCAACGGTGGTGAGACTCGAGCGGTCGATGCGCGCGATTCCAAAATCTGCCACCTTGAGCCGGCCATTGGTCATCATGATGATGTTGGCAGGCTTGATATCGCGATGCACGACACCATGCTCATGTGCGTAATCGATCGCGTGCAGGAGCTCGCCCATGATGCTCACTATCCCCTGAAGCGCGAACGGCTCTTGTCGCGAAAGATAATGGCGCAGCGAATGCCCCTGCACGAATTCCATCGCAATAAAGGCGGTGGTGTCGTCTTCGCCGTAATCGTAGATGGCGACGATCCCGGGGTGGGTCAACCGCCCCGCGGCCTGCGCTTCGTTTTTAAAGCGCGCGATAATCTCGCCGGCCAGATGCTGGTCCATCACCTCTTTGCGAACAGTTTTGAGCGCAACGTGGCGATCGATCATCGGGTCATATCCCTTATAGACAACCCCCATCGCGCCTTTGCCGAGGACTTCGATCACACTATACTTGCCGAGCTGCTTGAGATCTGCCATAACCTCTCGAAAAACGCTGTTGCTCCTACGCCGCCCGAAGCGTCATTCTTCCAGCATCTTCATCGCCTGGACCAGGCTCGTGCGCATGCGATTGAAGGAGCCCGCCAGAACAGCGATCTCGTCTTTCCCCTTGCTCTTAAACTCCGGCGCGTCGATTTTCCCGAGACTGACCTGATCGGCAATCTCCGACAGGCGACTCACGGGCCGGATCACGATGAACATCAGCATGAGGTTAAGAGCGATCGCGATAAACGCGAACACGGCGGTAAGCGAAATCATAAATACCCTGAACGTATCGTCCGCGCGTTTCACCGGCACCGCCAACGGAACCGATACGATCTGGGCGCCGATGATCTCATTCAACTTCCAGCCGAAGCCATTGGCCGGGCCATACATTTCGATCATCGTCTTGGGAGCGGCATCGACCGTGCTATGACAAATGAGACAGGCCTCGTTCTTGATTTGTATCGGACGCGCCATATACAACGTGGGACCCGACTGCGAATCGCGCTCGCCGACGATTTCGGAGCGGTCCGAAGCCTGGCGGAACTGGTTGACGACGTCGGCTTCCCAATCAGTGGCGCGGTCGCGCGGATTGGTCGGATTCAGCGTGGCTTCTTTGTAGTTGTAATCAGGGAATTTCTTGCGCAAATCATTAAATTGCTCGGTTGCGCCGTACGCCGGCACGGTTTGCGGCAAAAACTGGTATTTCATCTGAGTCTCGAGCAGCGGTTTGATCTGGTTGGCGGTGTAAGCCCGGCTGGCAAGCGCGGACTCCATCATGATCCGCGCATTCTGAACGACTTCGTCACGCGCATTTTTCTGCAGCAGACTGCGCGAAACGTACGCCGCGATGATCAAACCAATGATAAAAATCACAAGAAATACGAGGTTGAATTTTACAATCAGCTTCATGGCTACACGCTCCTCTTTCGATCGACTGCGCTATTGGCGCATTTCCTGTTTCTTTTCCTGTTTCTTTTCCTGCTTGGGCCGATATTTCTCCGGATACAATATTGGATCCCATTCCGGGTGCTCGCGAAGATTTGCAATCAATCCTTTACGGAACTCGGCATCGTGCGCACGGCTTTGGAATCGCCTCACGAAGTTCTTTCTGACCGGCGGACTTGCTTTGAGCCATGCCTCGACTTCGGCGTAG
>DASYSI010000118.1:0-2587 GCA_036003485.1 Burkholderiales bacterium
CGCTCATGCACGACCAGGTCGGCGCGCTGACCGAGGCTGGAGTGAGCGCGGCAGTGCTCAACTCCTCACTCGATGCGCAAACTGCGTATCAAACCGAGCGCGATTTCGCGCGCGGCAGGCTCGATCTGCTCTACGTCGCGCCCGAGCGCCTCGTCACGTCGCGCTTCCTCGAGTTGCTCGGCGCCACCAAGCTCGCGCTCTTCGCGATCGACGAGGCACACTGCGTCTCGCAGTGGGGCCACGATTTCAGGCCGGAGTACATCCAGCTCTCGGTGCTGCACGAGCTGTTTCCCGGCGTGCCGCGCATCGCGCTCACCGCCACCGCCGATGAATTGACGCGCGCCGAAATCATCACGCGTTTGCAGCTCGAGGAAGCGCGCGTTTTCATTTCCAGCTTCGATCGGCCGAATATCCGCTATGCGATTGCCGAGAAAGACAACGCGCGCGATCAACTGATCGAATTTGTCCGCGCGAATCATGCGGGCCAGGCCGGCATCGTCTATTGCCTGTCACGCAGAAAAGTCGACGAGACCGCCGCATGGCTGTCGGCGCAGGGCATACCCGCGCTGCCCTACCATGCCGGACTCGATGCGCAAACCCGCGCGCGCCACCAGGAGCGGTTCGTCAATGAAGACGGCGTCGTGATCGTCGCCACCATCGCTTTCGGCATGGGGATCGACAAACCCGACGTGCGCTTCGTGGCCCATCTGGATCTGCCCAAAAGCATCGAAGCCTATTATCAGGAAACCGGTCGCGCCGGGCGCGACGGCCTGCCCGCCGACGCATGGATGGCGTATGGTCTCGGCGACGTTGTGCAGCAGCGCCGCATGATCGATGAATCCGAAGCCAATGAAACATTCAAGCGCGTCTCGTACGGAAAGCTCGACGCGCTGGTGGGTCTCGCGGAGGCGGCCGGCTGCCGTCGCGAGCGGCTGCTTGCCTACTTCGGCGAATCGAGCACGGCATGCGGGAACTGCGACAATTGCTTAAGTCCACCGCGCGTGCGCGACGGCACTGCGGCGGCGCAAAAAGCGCTCTCGTGCGTCTATCGCACCGGCCAGCGTTTCGGCGCGGGGCATCTGATCGACGTGCTGCGCGGCAACGCGACTGAGCGCGTGCAGCGCTTCGGTCACGATGAGCTCAAGACCTTCAACGTCGGCGTGGATCTGACGGCCAAGCAATGGCGCGCGGTATTCCGGCAATTGATCGCGCTCGGCTGTCTCGAAGCCGATGCCTCAGCTTTCGGCGCGTTCAAGCTTACCGATGCGGCGCGCGGCGTGCTCAAAGGCGAAGTCCGCGTGTCATTGCGCGAAGAAGCCGAACGGCCGCGCAAACGCGACCGCAGTCAGAAAGCCGCCTTCGTGCGTAGTTTGCACAGCGCTCAATCAGAACCCCTGCTCGATGCCTTGCGGGAATGGCGCCGCGCCACGGCGCGCGAGCACGGCGTTCCCGCCTATGTGATATTTCACGACAGCACGCTCGAAGCGATCGCTGCCACCCAGCCGCGCACACTCGACGATTTACGCGGCATTACAGGCATCGGCGCCAAAAAGCTGGAACGCTACGGCGAAGCGTTGCTCACGATTACCCGCAATTAGAAATCCGGTAATGATGGGTATCACCTGATCAGGGCATTCCCCATTTTTTGAAACTCGGTGAGAGGAAAATACTATGCATCCCTTTCCTACGACATCGCGCGCCCTACCCTCCGAAAAAATAATGAAACGCGTGATTGGCGGCCTGTCGATATTTACGCTGCTTATGACAATCCCGCAGGTCTTCACCATCTGGGCAGGTCATCAAGCGGCGGGCGTTTCGTTCATGTCGTGGAGCGCCTATCTGATATCCGCATTGGTATGGTTTGGATACGGACTGCAGAAACACGATCAAAACATCTACCTGCCGTGCATCGGCTGGATCGTGCTTGACGGCGCAGTGATTGTCGGCGCCTTGATTTACGGATAGGCAGTCGCATCTGAGATCGAGCCAGCGATCAGCCCATGCTCACACTTGACGGCGGGTCGCAATTCGCGCGCTGCGTTAACGCGGCCATACGCAATAAGCCAAAAGACCTCGCCGGGACAGCGTGGCCGGCGCACCCCACGGCTTCAGAAAGTGCGAATACCGGGAAAGCTGTCGGGCACTTCGTGGCGCTTGCCAGCGTCGTCGTACCAGTAAAGCTTGCCGGCCTCTTCGCCCGCTGTCAGCTTGTGCGAGCCGTCGCAATACGGCTGATTTTTAGACAGGCCGCATTTGCAGAGCCACTTTTCGACACCGTCGATGACAAAGCGGGTCGGTTCGGTCGGCGTGCGTTTCACGAGTCGAGCCATGGGACCTCCGAGTTCCTTTTGTTTTCTGCTGCGCCTTTGCCTGACGCCTGACTAAAGGGAAGCAGTACTCACCACGTCTCTTTTAAAAGTGCAGCGCGCTCAGCTTACGAACCAACAATATCTTGTTTTAATCAACGCCGCTGACCACCTCTCAGAGGCTCTTTCTGCTGTTCGCTCCACTGGGATCGCTCAGCGGAACCGCGCGTCGACACGGGCTCCGCAGGGGTATCGACTGCGATGCCGTAGACGAAGACCAT
>DASYSI010000119.1:0-15819 GCA_036003485.1 Burkholderiales bacterium
GATGCACGATGAATCCCCAATAAGCGGGATGGCTGCGGGCACGGAAATCGTTGTTCATCGGGGCGCTGTCAGGTGAATACCGCAAACGCAGCGCGCCATCCCGACAGCGCGAGCGCGATTGCCAGCACCAGCACCAGAAGATTGAGCGCGGCGCCGCGCCATCCCAGCATTTCCGACAGGATGTTGCGCAGCCCGATCGGCGCATGCACTGCAATCGCTGCGACAAACACCGCGTAGAACACGAACCAGCCGTAATTGCCGCGCGTGCGCTCGAGAATCCCGGCCGCCGACAATCCGTTGCGCACTGCGTAGATGATCGTGATCAGATGCACAATCACGCACAGGGCAAGTACCGCGGCACTCGCGCGCTGTGCGATCCACAACATCGCCTGGCCGCGGACGTTCACAATTCCCCTTTGAGTACCGCGCCGGTCACTGCCCGTTTGAGCCCGGCAATGCTTGCGGTCGGCGCGATATGCTTGGGGCAAAGCTCGGTGCAGCTCATGTGCGTGTGGCATGCATGGCAGCCTGCATCGCCCGCAACCGCGGCCAGCCGCTCGACGCGCGCGGTGTCGCGCACGTCGGTGAGCAGCGTCCACGCGCGATTCAATGCAGCCGGTCCGAGGTAATCCGGATTCCACGCCACAACATCGCATGCGCTGTAGCATACGCCGCATCCGATGCACTCGATCCCGGCATCAGCTTGCTGGCGCTCTGCCGAATCCGGCTTAACGCGCGCGAAATCGTCCTTGCGTGTGCGCTCTCCCCGAAACCGCCCCTGAGCCTGCGCCCATTTATCGAAGAATCGAGTCATGTCCGTGACCAGATCCTTGATCACAGGCAGGTGGTTGAGCGGCGCGATCTCGAGGGCATTTCCTGCCGCGACCTTCGCGGCATGCGTGCGGCAGGTCCAGCGCGCCTTGCCATTGACGGTCATCGCGCACGAGCCGCACATGCCGACCCGGCATGCAAAGCGGTACGACAGCGTCGGTTCGAGATTGCGCTGAATGTAGGTGACGACGTCGAGCACGGTCTGGCTCGCGAACTGCGGCACTTCGTAGGTCCGGAACTCGCCCGACTCTTTGCCGCGCCAGACCGAAACTCTCAACGCGTCCACGGATACCTCAGTACAGCCTTGACGCAGAGGACGCCACGGACGCAAAAGTTTGCAGCAAAGTCTTCACGTCCTGGTTTGTCCTTGGCGTCCTTTGCGTTGTCGGCGGCGACGCTGTTGTGCTAAGCGCTTTCGTAGAGGCGGGTCAGAACGAACTCGCGATGGCCGAGTGCTTCGGCTGCCGTGAGCCGGCCGTTGCAGGTGCGCAGCATGACGTCGAGCAGCTCGTCGCCCGTCTGATCTAGATTCTTCTCGCGCTGCAGCAGTCCCGAACAGTCGTGGTCGATGTGTTCGGACATGGTGCGCACCGTGCGCGGATTGGCCGACAGTTTGACCACGGGAAGAATCGGGTTGCCGATGACGTTGCCCTGCCCGGTCGGGAACAGATGGACGACATAGCCGGCCGCTGCAAGCAGCGTGACCATTTCGGCCGCTGCCGACGAAGAATCCATGAACCACAGGCCCGGTCCGGTCGGCGCCTCGGCTTTATCGATGACGCCGATCACTTTGCATTTCTTCCCGATCTTCTGGATGTTTCCCAGCGCTTTTTCTTCGATCGTCGTAAGCCCGCCGGCGATGTTGCCTTTGGTCGGCTGCGAGTCGGTCAGGTCGCTGGTTTTGTGGCGTTCGATCACTTCCTGATAGCGGTCGAACATGAACATGAATCTCTCGCGCACTTCGCCATTCGCGCACCGGTCGGCCACGATCTGCTCGCCGCCTGTGATTTCGGTGGTCTCACCGAAACACAGCGTAACGCCGAGCGGCTCAAGCTTGTCGAACGCATTGCCGACGGTCGGGTTGGAGCCGCACCCGGAAGTCGTGTCCGATTCGCCGCACTTGGTCGATACCCACAGATCGTTGATCGGGCATTCGACTCGTTGCAACTCGGAGGACCACTGCACGTATTCCTTGGCGACTTTGGACGCGCGTAGAATCGTGTCGTGATCGCCGTGCAGCTCGATGCCGAAGCCGGTCACCGGCTTGCCGGTTTTGGCGATGCCATCGACAACGCGCTGGGTCCAGCCTTCCTCAATGCCGATGACCACCACCGCGGCTACGTTGGGATTCGATCCGGTGCCGATCAGCGTGCGGAAATGCAGCTCGAGATCGGCGCCGAATTGCAGCCGCCCGTACGGATGCGGAATCGCCATTGCGCCCTTGATGTTGTTTGCGACCGATTCGCACGCGGCGTTCGCCAAATCGTCGACCGGCAGGATGATGACGTGGTTGCGCACGCCGGCGCGGCCGTTTTCGCGGCGGTAGCCCCAGAAAGTGGTTTTGTTTGAAATCATGATGTCTCCATTACCAGCGCTTCGTTTTAATGTTGTGCACGTGAGCGTGCGCGCCCGCCTTGATGTCGGCGATCGCCTTGCCGATGTCGTGTCCATACTTGATGATCGTCTCGCCGCTCTTGACATCCTTCAGCGCGAGCTTGTGGCCGATCGGGATGTCCTGCTGCGCTTTGAGCGATATGGTTCGGTCTTCATCCATGATCCATCCGGTGAGTTCCTGGCCGGCCTTCACGCCTTCAACCACGACCACCGCAACGGTGTCTTTCGGATCGTGTAAAACAAAATGGATCATGCGAACTCCTAATTTCGGGAAAAAGCGCTCACGGGATGGGCACGGCGAACCAGCGACTTCGCGACCGATACTACACGCCGCGTTGAATATGAGTCAATACACTTACCCTGATTTAGGGAAACTCTGATCACGTGTTCTCTTTGATCAGAGTTTTCTTTGAAGTGGGGGATATACAAAGGGGCAAGGTGGGGCAGGAAGGGTCCCACCCCTTCCTAGGCCCACTTGTTCAGAGCACCCTATAGATGGAGCCGCGCAAAAAATGCAGGCTGCTGAAACCAAAGCGTAACGCGGAAAATGAAAAGGCGGCTACACACCGCCTTTTCAACGGCACTGCGATGAATTATTGCGGCCCGCTCGCCTGCTCTTTTTCAACCGGTGGCAGAACATCATCGGCACCCGCTTCAAGGCGTTCTTTGATGCGCGCGGCCTTGCCGGAGAGCTTGCGCAGATAATAAAGCTTGGCGCGGTTGACATCGCCTTTGCGTTTGAGCTCAATCGACGCGATCAGCGGCGAATAAGTCTGAAAAGTGCGCTCTACGCCTTCGCCGGAGGAAATTTTACGCACGATAAACGCGGAATTGAGCCCACGGTTACGCTTGGCGATCACGAGGCCCTCGTAGGCCTGGATACGCTTGCGATCACCTTCCACCACGTTGACGTTAACTACCACCGTGTCGCCGGTCTTGAATTCCGGAATGGATTTTCCGAGACGGGTGATTTCTTCCTTTTCCAGTGTCTGTATCAGGTCCATCGTCATGCTCCGTTTATCTACAATTACGAACCGAACGACATCGAGCGATCCCGCAAAGCTAGGGAAGCTCTGAACAAGCGGGCCTAGGAAGGGGTGGGACCCTTCCTTCCCCACCTAGCCCCCTTGTATACCCCCACTTCAGAGGAAACTCTGATTAAGGATAATACTTAATCAGAGTGTCCCTCGGTGACACTCGACAGTTCCTGCTTGAATTCCTCGAGCAACGCGCGCTCGTCTTTGGACAATACGCGCTTATCCAACAAATCCGGTCTGCGCTGCCACGTCCTGCCTAACGCCTGCTTCAGCCGCCAGCGGCTGATTTGGGCATGGTTGCCGGACATCAGCACCGGCGGCACCGCCTGTCCTTCATACACCTCGGGCCGCGTGTAGTGCGGGCAATCGAGCAGCCCGTTCACAAATGAATCCTGGAGCGCCGACTCCGCATCGCCGAGCACGCCCGGCAGCTGTCGCACGACGCAATCGATCACTACCATCGCCGCCAGCTCGCCTCCCGAAAGCACGTAATCTCCGATCGAGATTTCGGCGTCGACCTCGCGCGCGAGCGCGCGCTCATCAACGCCTTCGTAGCGTCCTGCAAGCAGCACCAAGCCCGGTTCCGCCGCCAATTCCATAACCAGCAGGTGATTCAGCAACCGTCCCTGCGGCGACAAATGTATCACGCGCGGCTTTTTTATCCCGGCGCTTTTCTGCCGCTGCTTTGCCGCGGCCATCGCCTTGCCGACCGGTTCAGCCATCATCACCATTCCGGGGCCGCCGCCATAAGGCCGGTCGTCCACGGTGCGGTAGGCGTTGTGCGCAAAATCGCGCGGATTCCACGCCACCAGCTGATAGATCCCTTTCTCCCGTGCTCGCCCGATGACACCCGCCTCGGCGAGCGCATCGAACATCGGCGGAAACAGCGTTATGACATCGAACTGCATCACCGATTTTGGCTCGCAACGCACACGTGCTTCACTTTCGTTAGAGCCGGGCTAATAATCACGGCCCCAGTCGACGCTGATCGTACGCGCCGCGAGATCGACCTCTTTGATCGCGCTGGCGATGAACGGAATCAGCGTTTCGCGTTCATTGCTGTCGCCGCCTCCTACCACGAGCACATCATTTGCGCCGGTTTGCAGAATCCGGATCACGCGGCCGAATTCATGCCGTTCCGTATTCACTACTTTAAGACCGATTAAATCGGCCCAATAAAATTCATTATCCGCGGCACCGGGTAATTGCTCGCGCGGCACCGCAACTTCGAATCCCTTCAGCGCAATTGCAGCTTCGCGGTCTGCGACCCCTTCGAGTTGCGCGACCAGCATATTGTTGTGGACCTGGGCTGCGGCGACCCGCATTTCACGCCAGTCGCTGTCACGCGCAAGCCACCACACCGGATAGTCGCGCAAATTGCCGGGCTGCGCGGTCAGCGCGTAAATCTTTATCCAGCCCTTGACGCCGAATGGGGCAGTCACCCGCCCCATCACCACCATGCGCTCAGGCGGCTGGCTTGGCGCCGAATTGCTTGACGAGCCGCGCTGCCGTATCGCTGATTTGCGCACCTTTGCTCTGCCAGTACGTGAGACGCTCGGCTTCGTAGCGGAACGTTTCCTGGCCTGCCGGCGCTTTGGGATTGTAAAAACCGATACGCTCGATGAAGCGCCCGTCGCGCGCGCGTCTCGAGTCGGCAACCACCAGATTAAAAAACGGTCGCTTTTTGGCGCCGCCGCGTGCCAGCCTGATCACAACCATGGTAAATCCGACCCCGAAAAATGCGGAAAGGGCGTGATTTTACGCTAGTTTTTGGCAGTAGCGCAAGCGCGATAGCGGGTCAATAGCAGTTCGCGCGGTGTGTTCGGACTTTGCTGTTACCCAAATACCCGGGCGCTCAGATTGTGAAATCAGGCAATCCACACATCTAGCTCTCAGGGTTAGGCTTCGGCGGAGCCTGGAATTCATCGGTCACGCGAAGTTGGCGAACGACAAGCTCGTCAATTTCCAGTCGTCGGATTCGGGCGCGGCCGATTGCCAGTTGACCGATGGCTACAGCACCGATGGCCAACGCCCCGATCGCGACTGCGCCCCACGCCAGCACGCCAATCGCCTGCGCTGCGACGCTCCTTGTTCGGAGTTCGCGCGAGCGCGAAGGGTTGGCTTCTCGCGACAGGCTGCGGCTGATATGCCGCTCCATTGGATCGCGAACGTGTAATGTCATGGGATACCCGCAATGTGGCTTCGTTTCAGCATAAGGAGGCACGGCTTAACTTTCGGCTCCGGCAGCGGGACAAGCGCAGCGTGCTAACGCATCCCCGGAAACATTCCTTTCATCGACCGCATCATCTTCGCCATTCCGCCCTTCGCCATCATCTTCATCATTTTCTGCGTCTGCTCGAACTGAGCGAGCAGGCGGTTGACTTCCTGCACCGAGACGCCGGCGCCGGCGGCGATGCGGCGCTTGCGCGATGCTTTGAGCAATTCGGGTTTGGCGCGCTCCCGCGGCGTCATCGAATTGATGATGCCCTCGATGCGCCGTATCTGTTTATCGTCCATCTGCGCGTTGCCGGCAATCTGCGCGAGCTGGCCCGGCAGTTTGTCGAGCAGCGCGGCGACGCCTCCCATTTTCTTCATCTGGCCGATTTGCTGCTTGAAATCTTCGAGATCGAATCGTTTGCCTGACTTGATCTTCTGCGTGAATTGCTCGGCTTCGTTGCGATCGATCGTACGATGCGCGTCTTCGATCAGCGACAGCACGTCACCCATACCCAGAATGCGCGAAGCCATGCGGTCGGGATGGAACGCTTCAAGCCCCGCGAGCTTTTCGCCCACACCGGCGAATTTAATCGGCTTGCCGGTGACCTGGCGCACCGACAGCGCGGCGCCGCCGCGCGCGTCGCCGTCGAGCTTGGTCAGCACGATGCCGGTCAGCGGTAGCGCATCGCCAAACGCCTTTGCGACGTTGACCGCGTCCTGTCCCTGCATCGAGTCGACCACGAACAGCGTCTCGATCGGCTTCAAAGCCGCGTGCAGCTCGCGAATCTCGCGCATCATCTCGACATCGATCGCGAGCCGGCCCGCGGTGTCGACGATCAGCACGTCGTGGTAACGTTTGCGAGCGAAATCGAGTGCCGCGAGCGCGATATCGACCGGCTTCAAGCCGGTTTCGGACGCGAAGAAATCCGTTCCGGTCTGCGCCGCCAGCAGCTTCAATTGCTCGATTGCTGCCGGGCGATAGACGTCGCAGCTCGCGAGCACCACTTTCTTTTTCATCTGCTCGCGCAGCAGTTTGGCGAGCTTGCCGCTGGTCGTCGTCTTGCCTGAGCCCTGCAGGCCCGCCATCAGGATCACCGCAGGCGGCGTGGTCGCGAGATCAAGCCCGGCACTTGCTTCCCCCATCAATACGATCAGCTCGCGGTGCACGACGCCGATGAGTGCCTGCCCCGGCGTCAGGCTGCCCATCACTTCCTGGCCCAGCGCGCGTTCGCGTACGTGCGCGATAAAATTCCTGACCACCGGCAGCGCGACGTCGGCCTCGAGCAGCGCCATGCGCACCTCGCGCAGCGCGTCCTGAACGTTTGCTTCAGTCAGCCGCGCTTCACCGCGCAGCGTCTTGATCACCTGCGACAGGCGGCCTGTCAGATTTTCAAACATGCGGTATCCGTTATTCGCTCGTGGGAACTCGCGGTCGATGTGCTGGTGTAAACTTCCAGCTACGATCATGCCGGATTTCGTATTCTATCTGATCACCCCTTTGATGTACGCGGCACTCGCCGTGTATTTTTGGCGCACGCGCTGGGCGGTCGCCGCGCATGCGCCCACGGCGCGCGCCGAATCGCGCACGCTCGAGCATCTGGCGGTCCTCGTGCCGCTGCTCCTGCACGCGATGCTGCTCTACGATTCCCTGTTTGCCGCCGACGGCATGCATCTCGGCGTCGGCAATGCGATCTCGCTCATCGTCTGGCTCACGGTCGCGATTTACTGGCTCGGCAACTTGTTCTACAACGTCGAGGCCCTCCAGGCGATGGTATTGCCGGTCGCAGCAGTGTGCGCGTTGTTGCCGGTGCTGTTGCCGGCGACGCGCGCGCTTCCCAATACTGAACTCGCCGCATTCAAGATGCATTTGCTGATCTCCATGCTCGCTTACAGCCTGTTCACCATCGCTTCGCTGCATGTGCTTCTGATGGCGCTCCTCGAGCGCCGGCTGCACGATGGTGCTCTGCCCGTCGCCCTGCAAAAACTTCCGCCGCTCCTGACGATGGAAACGCTGCTGTTCCGCATCATCACCGCCGGATTTGTGCTGCTGACGCTGACGCTGGCGACCGGCATATTATTTTCCGAGGAATTGCTCGGCAAGGCGATGCGTTTCAACCACAAGACCGTGTTCGGCATCCTGTCGTGGCTTATCTTCGCCGCTTTGCTCGGCGGGCGGTGGCTTTACGGCTGGCGCGGGCGCGTCGCGGTACGCTGGACGTTGACCGGCTTCCTGATGCTGGTGCTTGCCTATGTCGGCAGCAAATTCGTGCTCGAAGTGATTTTAGGCAGGGTATAGTTTCGGGATTGCTCAAGGGATCCGTGCACTCGTTTCACTCGGTTCTCAATCCTGACAAATCAATTCTGCGCGCATGGACGACATTCCTTTATCGGCGCAGTTAACCGCGCTCGGTATTCTGCTTCTGGCTTCGGCGTTTTTCTCGCTTGCTGAAACCAGCATGATGGCGTTGAACCGCTATCGATTGAAGGCCCTCGTGCGTCTCGGCAGCCGCGGCGCGAAGCTGACGACCGATTTGCTGGCACATACCGATCGCCTGCTCGGTGTCATTCTGCTCGGCAACACGCTGGTCGCAGCAGGCGCAGCCACGCTCGCAGCGCTCATTGCGCACTCGCTGTGGGGGGATCACAAGTGGGTCCCGGCGGCGAGTGCGGTCGCTGTCACGTTTGCGCTGCTCGTGGTATCTGAAATCACGCCTAAGGTAATCGGCGCCGCCTACGCGGAGCAGATTGCCCTGCCGCTCGCGTTCGTGCTCAAGCCGCTGCTCAAAGCGCTGTATCCGGTGGTTTGGTTCGTCAATCTGTTCGTGCGCTTGCTGTTATGGCTGTTTCGGTTGAAATCCTCCGACACGACGGAAAACAAGCTCACTCCCGAAGAACTGCGCACGCTGGTGCTCGAAGCGGGGAATTACATACCTAAGAAACACCAGAGTATCTTGCTTAATCTATTCGATCTCGAAAGCATCACGGTCGACGATGTGATGACACCGCGTAATCAGATCGAAGCGCTCGATATTGATGCGCCACCCGAAGTATTGCGCCAGCAGATCGCAACGGCCTACCATCGCCGCCTGCCGGTATATGAGGGCCAGCCCGACAACATCATCGGCATCATCGTTGTGCGCAAGGTGCTTATCGTGAGCCAGAACGACGAGCTAAGCGCAGATCTCTTGCGGCAAACCATGCGCGAACCTTATTTCGTGCCGTCAGCAACGCCGCTATTCACGCAGTTGCAACAATTCCAGGAACAACAGGACCGGCTGTGTTTTGTCGTCGATGAATACGGCGAACTGATGGGGCTGCTCACGCTCGAAGACATCGTTGAAGAACTGATCGGCGAATTTGCCACCCACTCGCCGTTGCAGCCGGCACGCTTCCATCTTCAGGACGATGGCGCTTATCTGGTCGAAGGCGCAAGCCCGTTGCGTGAATTGAATCGCAAGCTGGGCTATCGTTTTCCGCTCGACGGACCGAAAACGCTCAACGGCTTGATTCTCGAGCACCTGCAGGACATTCCAGAACCGGGTGTGAGCCTTAAAATCGCGGGTCACATGATGGATATCGTGCAAACCCAGAACCGCGTGGTCAAGGCAGTGCGGCTTGCGCCGCGGGTCAATCCCGGCGTGCCTGCAAGCGGCCATTAGCGGGCTAAAGTAGTAGCCGCTGGGAACCGCGAACGCGCCGACTTTACAAACCCGGCGCGCAAGTGCATTATGGTAGAGGTTTGCAATCTAACCGATTGGTTAGATTGGATTTATGGGAGGCGTCTTATGGCCACTACAGCCGCTGCAGCGACCAAAAAAAACGTCAAGGAGTTTTCTTTTTCCTGGACCGGCACCGACAAGGCCGGCAAGACCGTGCGTGGGGAAATGCGCGCAGGTGGCGAGGCGCTCGTCAACGCGACGCTGCGCCGGCAAGGCATCAAGGTCCTGCGGGTCAAGAAAGTCAAAATGGGCGGCGGTAGCGCCATCACCGAGAAGGACATTACGCTTTTCACGCGCCAGCTTGCAACCATGATGAAAGCCGGAGTGCCGCTGCTCCAGTCGTTCGACATCGTCGGCAAGGGCCACAGCAACGCCAGGGTGCAGAAGCTGCTGATGACAATCAAGACCGATGTGGAATCCGGTTCGAACCTGAAAAGCGCGTTCGAAAAGCACCCGCTTTATTTTGACGCGCTGTTCTGCAACCTGGTCGGCGCCGGCGAGCAGGCCGGTATTCTCGACACATTGCTCGATCGCCTGGCGGTTTACAAGGAAAAGATTCTCGCGATCAAGAGCAAAATCAAGTCGGCGCTGTTCTACCCGATGGCGATTATCGGCGTCGCCTTCATTATCACGGCCGTCATCATGATTTTCGTGATTCCGGCATTCAAGCAGGTATTCTCTTCCTTCGGTGCCGATCTGCCCGGCCCGACGCTGGTGGTCATGGCGATATCGGATTTCTTCGTCCAGTACTGGTATCTGATCTTTGGCGTTGTGATCGGTACGGTCTACGGATTTTTCTACGCGTGGAAGCGTTCCAAGGCAGTGCAGATATTCATGGATAAGGTCATGCTGCGCGCGCCGGTTTTCGGCGGATTGGTGCGCAAAGCGGTGATCGCGCGCTGGACGCGCACGCTATCGACCATGTTCGCCGCCGGCGTGCCGCTGGTCGAGGCGCTCGAATCAGTCGCAGGCGCGGCCGGCAACCACGAATACTGGCTCGCTACCAAGAAAATCCAGGCCGAGGTTTCGACCGGCTCGAGTCTGGTGGTATCAATGCAGAACTCCGAAGTCTTCCCTAACATGGTGCTGCAAATGGTGGCGATCGGCGAGGAAGCAGGTTCACTCGACAGCATGCTCTCCAAAGTTGCGGATTTCTATGAGGCCGAGGTTGATGACGCGGTCGCAGCCCTTTCGAGCCTGATGGAGCCGGTCATCATGGTGGTGCTGGGTACCCTGATTGGCGGCATGGTCGTGGCGATGTATCTGCCGATCTTCAAACTGGGCCAGGCAGTCTGAAAACCCGTAACGGGTGAGGGAGCGCCGGAGCGTGGAGCAGGACCCCTGTGGGGATGCGACCGTGCAGGCGCTCAAAAGCACACGGATATCCGGCGCGTTGCATCCCGCTGCCGTGAGCCATAACCCCCACCCGCGGTTCGGCGCTTCACGCTTCACGCCTCACGCCTCACGCCTCACGTTCTGATGTCTCTGCTTCAGGCTCTCCAGTCTTATCCTGCGCTGTTCATAACCGCTGTGGTCGTGCTGTCGCTCGCGATCGGCAGCTTTCTTAATGTTGTCATTCATCGGCTGCCGCAGATGCTTGAGCGCCAGTGGCGCACTGAGCTCGCCGAGTTAAATGGGCAGGAGCCCGCGTGCGCGCCGCAATACAACCTGGTCGTGCCGCGCTCGCAATGCCCGGCTTGTGGTCATAAGATCGGCGCGCTCGAAAACATTCCGCTCGCGAGCTACCTCGTGCTCCGCGGCAGATGCTCGGCGTGCGGAATCCGGATCTCGTTACGCTATCCTCTCGTTGAAGCGCTCACCGGCATACTTTCCGGCTATGTGGCGTGGCGCTTTGGCTTCGGCTGGCAAACGCTCGCGGCGCTGTGCTTCGTCTGGGCGATGCTGGCGCTCGCGTTCATCGACCTCGATACTTTCTACCTCCCCGACGACATCACGCTGCCGCTGATCTGGGCGGGTTTGTTGGTCAACGCCGGTGGGATGTTTGTCGACCTGCAGTCGGCGGTTTTCGGTGCGGCCGCCGGCTATCTTGCGCTGTGGAGCGTCTACTGGATCTATAAGCTCGCAACTGGAAAAGAAGGCATGGGCTACGGTGACTTCAAGCTTTTGGCCGCCATCGGCGCTTGGCTCGGCTGGAAGATGCTGCCGGTCGTAATCCTGCTCTCGTCGTTCGTCGGCGCAGTGGTGGGCATTTCGCTGATTGTATTCGCGCGGCATGGACGCAATGTACCGATTCCGTTTGGGCCGTACCTGGTATTGGGCGGCTTGAGCGCGTTGTTATGGGGTGACGCGCTGATCAAATATTACCTGCAGATCGTATAGCCTGATGGCGCCCGTCATCGCTCTTACCGGCGGAATCGGCAGCGGCAAAAGCAGCGTCGCTGCCATATTCAAGGAGCTCGGCGCAGCGATTATCGACACCGACGAGATCGCGCATCAGCTGACGGCGGCGGGGCAGCCCGGTGCGCGCGCAATCGGCGCGCAATTCGGCTCCGAATATCTGCTCGAAAGCGGTGCGCTCGACCGCGAGCGCATGCGCAAGCTCGCGTTCGCGGAGCCGGTGGCGAAGAAAAATCTTGAGGCAATTCTGCATCCGATGATACGTGCCAGGGTCGATACCGAACTAAATGCCGCCCGTTCGCCGTACGTCGTGATCGTCGTTCCTCTTTTGCTCGAAACCGGCGCCTATCGCGAGCTGGCACGACGCGTGCTGGTGATCGATTGCAGCGAAGAACAGCAGATTGCGCGCGTGATGCGGCGCAGTGCGCTCGCTCCCGATGCGGTGCGGGCCATCATGGCAAGCCAGGTCGGCCGCGCCGAGCGGCTCAAACATGCTGACGACATAATTCACAACGAAACGAGCCGCGCTGCATTGCGCGCGCAGGTAGTTGCGCTGCACCGTAAGTATCTCGAACTCACCAAAGCCGGCGGGAGCACGCCTTGAAACCTGCAAGCGTCGTTAAAAACGTTAAATAAGGTCTTTATTTTTTGTAAGTTTTGTAGAACAATGGGCCGCATTCCAACCACGTCCATCCTCCTCACGCGCCGTGATCAGTTATGAATACCCGTTGAGCGAGAGGATACGCACACTGTTGCGTCTCGAGGATTTGTACGTGCGTGCGCAATATTTCACCGCCAAGACCGACCCGCAGGAGCATCACGTCGCGTTGCTGTGCATGTTCGAAATACTCGAAGTGGCCGGCCGCGCCGACCTGAAATCCGATTTGCTGCAGGAACTCGAGCGTCAGAAGCATACGCTCGAGTTGCTGCGAGACAACCCCGAGATATCGCAGGACGCGCTCGACAGTATTTTGTGGGAAATCGACCGCACCTCATCCAAGCTGTTTCAGATGTCGGGCAAGGTCGGACAGGAGCTGCGCGAAAATGAATGGCTGATGAGCATCAAGCAGCGCACCAACTTGCCGGGCGGGGTATGCGAGTTCGATCTGCCGTCATATCACTTCTGGCTGCACCAGAGCGCCGAGCAGCACCGCCACGATCTCGAAAACTGGCTCGCGCCGTTCCTGCCGATCCGCGACGGCATTGCGATTGTGCTGCGGCTGCTGCGCGAAAGCGGCAAGGTTTCAACGCAGACCGCCGTGCAGGGTGTGTACCAGCAGATGATGGCGGGCCGCATCGCGCAAATGCTGCGCATCCGGCTTAACCGCGACTATCACTGCGTTCCTGAAATCAGCGCCAACAAGTACGCGCTCAATATCCGGTTCACCACGCAAGATGGCGGGCAGCGCCCGAAAGTCATGGAGTCGAACGTCGAGTTCGAGTTGACTTTCTGCAATCTTTGAGGCCGCTTGATTGCCGCATATGAATGCGCGTCTGGTAAGCTGTCCGCAGTGTGGCAAGCCCGCAGTATGGGACAGCGCCAACCGCTACCGTCCGTTCTGCTCGGAGCGCTGCCGGATGATCGATCTTGGCGCGTGGGCGAGTGAGAACTACCGCATCCCGGTCGCCGAAAGCAAAGATGAGGAGGAGCCGGACTCCAATGAATCCAACCGGAATCGCTAGGGTCGAGCTTCTCAAGTTACAAAATTCATAGGCCCCACGCCCCACGCACCATCGCTACACCGTGCGCGCCGCAGCTCCACGCCTGCTCCATGTGCTCGGCGCGCATTCCGCCGAGCGCGTACACCGGCAGCGGAAAATCGCGGATCAGCCGTGCAAACTGCCGCCATCCCAGAAGTTTTGCTCCAGCATGGCTCGGTGTGGCCCTGACCGGACCCAGCACGACAAAATCGATTCCGAGTGCGCGGGCGCGCGCGAGTTCGGTGGCGTCGTGGCACGAGGCGCCGCACCACGCGCAGTCGGGACGATGCGTCGCCGCCATCAATTGTGACGCAGTCAAATGAACGCCGTCGGCATTTACCTGGGCGACGAGGTCAGGCGCGCCGTTGATCATGACACGCGCGCCAGCGCGGTGAGCCAGCGCAACTATCTCTGAAGCCAATTCCCGCCGGGTAGCGCCGGTGAGCTGCTTTTCGCGGAGTTGGATCAGCTTTAGACCGTTCGCCAACGCGCGCTCGAGCCGCGGCATGAATATTTCGCGGCCGAGTTCTGCGGCGCAGGTGATACCGTAGCTGGGCGGCAACTCGAGCGCGCGCAGAATCGGCCCATTCGCCGGCAGCAGCGGCGCGACCGTGATCGCGCGCACCGATTGCCAGAGGAACTGCTGCTGCTCTCTGGCGCGCAATTCGCCCGACCACTTCAGAACGCGGAAAAAGCGCAGCCGCACCGCGGCGTGCGAATAATCGAAGTCGCGCGTGAGCCACGGATAGGCGGTGATCACTTCGATCCCGAGCTCTTCGTGCAGCTCGCGCGCAAGTGCGCACGCCGCTGTTTCGCCCGCTTCTATTTTGCCTCCGGGGAACTCCCAATAGCCCGCGTAGACCTTGCCAGTGGGGCGTTGCGCCAACAGAAATTCACCGCGTTCGTTGAAAATCACCGCGGCAACGACTTCAATCCGGTTGAACGCTGCCGCGGCTGTTAGCGGGGCCGGCATCGCGCCGGCTATTTGCCGCGCGCGACGCGCGAACGCCCGGCCCAATCGCGTGCAAACTGCCACGCGACGCGGCCGCTGCGCGATCCGCGCTGCAACGCCCATTGCAGCGCTGCCTGGCGCACCGAGTCGGAGTCAGCACCGGTGATTTTGTAGTGACCGAGCCATTGCGCGACGATATTCAGGTATTCGTCCTGGTCGAACGGATAAAACGAGACCCAAACACCGAAACGCTCCGAGAGCGAGATTTTCTCCTCGACGGTCTCGCCCGGATGGATTTCGTCGTCGATGCGCTTGGCTTCGAGGTTTTCAGACATGTATTCCGGCATCAGATGCCGACGGTTCGAGGTCGCGTAAATGAGGCAATTTTCCGACGCGGCCGCGACTGAGCCGTCGAGCACGACTTTGAGCGCCTTGTAGCCCGGCTCGTCGGCGTCGAACGACAGATCATCGCAAAACAGAATGAAGCGCTCGGCGCGGCTGTCGATGTGATCGACGATTTCGGGCAGGTCGGTGAGGTCCTGTTTCTCCACTTCGATCACGCGCAGGCCGCGCGGCGCGTATTTGTTAAGCAGCGCCTTGATCAGCGACGACTTGCCGGTGCCGCGTGCGCCCGTGAGCAGCACGTTGTTGGCGGGAAAGCCTTCAACGAACTGGCGCGTATTCTGTTCGACGATTTTTTTCTGGCGATCGATGCCGCGCAAGTCGCCCAGGTTGATCTCATGCACATGTCTGACCGATTCGATGTTGCCGCGGCCGTTGCGTTTGCGCCAGCGAAACGCAATCGTCTTCCAGTCCACCGGCTGCGGCTGCGCCGGAAGCAGCTTCTCGATGCGCTCGAGCAGCGCGCCGGCACGTTGAATCAGCTTGTCGCTATCATTCATGAGCAATCAAGATCTTTTGACCGCAAGGCAGGCCAGGGACATGTAGAGAACGTAAAGTATTATTGTAACCGCCGACGAACGCCGCTGAGCGGAATTGCAGAAAATTCGGTTCGTCCATTGCGGTTCAATGTTTAACTCCTGTAATCGGCGTTAATGCTCACGTAGCCGTGCGACAAATCGCACGTCCAGAGCGTTGTTGCCTCATCGCCGCGATTCAATACCACGCGCACAGTGATCTCGCTTTGCTGCATCACGCGCTGGCCATCAGACTCGCGATACTCCGGATGACGGCCGCCGTGGCATGCAACCAGCACGTCGTCGAGGTAGAGCTCGAGCGCGACTACGTCGAGGTCGGCGACGCCGGCGTAGCCGATCGCCGCCAGGATCCGGACCAGATTGGGGTCGGAAGCAAAGAACGCGGTTTTGACAAGCGGCGAGTGCGCAATTGCAAACCCGATTTTTCGGCATTCGTCAGCGGTGCACCCGCG
>DASYSI010000120.1:0-13487 GCA_036003485.1 Burkholderiales bacterium
AAATGTATGATGGCGCGCGGTATAGCCGACGTTCTCGAGATCGTTGTGTTTGCCGCCCGCACGCACGCAGCGCTGAGAAGTTGTGGCGCGCTGATACGCGCGCTGTTCGTGGCCGAGGAACACGTCCTTGAACTGCACCATTCCGGAATTGGTGAATAACAGCGTCGGATCGTTGCCGGGCACGAGCGGACTCGAAGCCACGATGGTGTGCCCCTTGCTCCTGAAGTACTCGAGAAACTGTTTGCGGATTTCGCTGCTTTTCATTGACCAGACCCGTTCCCGACTGTCGCGCGCGACTACGGCAAGCGCTTGATTTCGTTTACGTGCAGGCCCAGCGCCTGCCCGCCAATGATCGCCATGCTCGTCACTGTTCCTTTGAGCGCCACGGAATCATTCACGGCCGGCAGACTGCCTTGCGTAGTCACCGCAATCTCCGCCGTGTCGTCGCTTAACGCAAACGATTTCAATTCCACGATCGGCACCCGGGTAATGTTCGTTACCTTGCCTTTGAGCTTGACTTCCTTGCCCTCGAAATTTGCCGGCGCCGCGACGATATCCCGGATCGCTGTATAGCCAAAAGGCAGATAATCGCAGCCCGCGAGCGCGGCCGCCGCGAATATCGATGCCACCACAGCAGCGTGCCATTTAGTCAATCTTCCACTCCATGTCTGATAATCAGCAAAACCGTCTCCAGTGCAAATCCGCGGCTTTGCATGAACCTCACTTGCCGCGCACGTTCACGCGTGTCGCGCGGCAGCGTGCCGAATTTCCTTGCCCATACCGCGCGCGCCGCGTCGAGTTCGCTTTCCCGCAATTGCTCGCGCGCGCCGGCGACCGCGCAATCCGAAATGCCTTTTTGGTACAGCTCGTGCGCAATGCGTTGAGCACCGAAACGCCGCCGCCGCGACGCTAATACTTGCGCGACCACGCGTTTCTCCGACACCCAGCCGCGGCGCTCGAAATCGTCGAGCAGTTCCACGATCTCGCCGGGGTTTTCGGTATGAAGCGCGAGCTTGCGTTCGAGCTCTTGCCGCGAATACTCGCGACGCGCAAGCAGCCCGAGCGCGCGCGCCCTCAGGCTTTGCGCAGCCTTATTTTTCGGCGACCGCCGCTGCCGCGGGTTTAGCTCCGCCACCGACGCCTATCGCGGCGCGGATTTTGGCTTCGATTTCCTGCGCCATCTCGGAATGTTCTTTAAGATAATCGCGAGTGTTGTCCTTGCCCTGGCCGATGCGCTCCTTGCCGTAGGTGTACCACGCGCCCGACTTGTCGATCAGCTTGTGAATCACGCCAAGCTCGATGATCTCGCCTTCGCGCGAAATGCCTTCGCCGTAAAGGATGTCGAAATCGGCGACCCGGAACGGCGGCGCGACTTTGTTTTTGACCACCTTCGCGCGCGTCTCCGAGCCGATCACTTCGTCGCCTTTCTTGATCGCGCCGGTGCGGCGAATGTCGATTCGCACCGAGGCGTAGAACTTGAGCGCATTGCCGCCCGTCGTGGTCTCCGGATTGCCGAACATGACGCCGATTTTCATGCGGATCTGATTGATGAAAATCACCATCGTATTCGAGCGCTTGATGTTGGCGGTGAGTTTGCGCAGCGCCTGCGACATGAGCCGCGCCTGCAGGCCCATCTGCGGCTCGCCCATTTCGCCTTCGATCTCGGCTTTCGGTGTGAGCGCCGCAACCGAATCGATCACCACCACGTCGACTGAGCCCGAGCGCACGAGCATATCGGCGATCTCGAGCGCCTGCTCGCCGTTGTCCGGCTGCGAAATCAGGAGCTCCTGCACGTTGACGCCGAGCTTCTGTGCGTATTGCGGATCGAGCGCGTGCTCGGCATCGATGAACGCGGCAGTGCCGCCGAGTTTCTGCGCTTGCGCAATCACCGACAGCGTCAGCGTCGTCTTGCCGGAAGATTCCGGGCCGTAGATTTCAACCACCCGGCCGCGCGGCAAGCCGCCGATGCCGAGCGCAATATCGAGCCCGAGCGAGCCGGTCGATACCACGTCGATGTCCTTTGCTACCTCGGACTCGCCGAGGCGCATGATCGAGCCTTTGCCGAACTGCTTTTCGATTTGCGAAAGCGCCGCCATCAGCGCTTTCGATTTATTTTCGTCCATGATGTGTCCCATTTGAGCCTCCCGAATTATCGCACAGTCCTAGCTCGCATAACGACGCGACTGCAGAACGGATGACAGTTAGTACTTTAGTCGTAGTGGCGCAGCAGCTCGAGTATTCCAGCCAGCGCGCGCTCGACCGTTTGCCTGCGCACCGCCGCGCGATCGCCGGGAAAACGCCATGTCTCGGTGATCGGTGCGCAGTCATTGAGCGCCCACGCGAGCCACACGGTACCGACCGGCTTCGCGGGTGTGCCGCCCGCCGGACCGGCGACGCCGCTCACCGCAACCGCAACCTGCGCATGACTATTGGCAAGCGCGCCTGCGACCATTTCCTTCACCGCCTGCTCCGACACCGCGCCGTCAGTATCCAGGGTTTCGGATTTCACGCCGAGCATTTCACGCTTGGCGGTATTGGTGTAGGTGATGAAGCCACGCTCGAACCAGGCGGAACTGCCCGGTACCATGGTCACCGCTTCGCCGATCCCGCCGCCGGTACACGATTCGGCAGCGGCTAGCATAAGCTCCCGCGCTTTGAGCGCGTGTCCGACCTGTTCAGCCAGCGCGAAAATATCGGTCACGATTCACTCCGAGAAGAACATCCTGGCAATGGCCAGGGCCAGCAGCGCATAGATTGCCGCCAGCAAGTCGTCGAACATCACGCCAAAAGCGCTTTTCAGCTTGCGATCGAAATAACGGATCGGTGGCGGTTTCACGATATCAAACAGGCGAAACAACAGGAATGCAAGCGCCTGCCATGCATAACCGGCCGGCGTAAAAACCAGCACCAGCATAAACGCGACGATCTCATCCCATACGATGGCGCCGGGATCGGACGCACCGAGTGCGCGCGCGGTCCGCCCGCATGCCCAGATGCCGAGCGCAAATCCCAGCGCGATCAACGCCAGCAAAGTCGAAACCGCGCAATATTTCGCGAGCGCCCAATACAACGGAAACGCGAGCAGCGTGCCGGCGGTTCCCGGCGCGCCGGGGACAAGACCCGCACCTGCGCCGAGCGCGATCACGTGCGCGGGGTGGCGCAGCATGAATCGCAGCGTCGGACGCACACTCGCTTCACCGGAAATGATCGTACCCTCCGCGCCTGGGCGTGAGCACCGTGCCATCGGAAGCACGCACCATAACACGGGTGGCGCCCCGCACGAATGGATGAATGCGGCCGATGCGCGTCAACGCAATGCGCTCGCGTCGGGCGATTTGCACTATGCGCGCGCGCGCGCGGCGCGGCGCGGTAAAGCACAATTCGTAATCGTCGCCGCCTGCGAGCAGCGCATTGCGCGCAGCTGCTCGATCGAGATAGCGACGCAATGTGGGCGACGCGGGAAGTGCCGCCAGTTCGATCTCGGCGGCGACGCCGGAGCGCTCGAGAATGTGGCCGAGGTCGGCGAGCAGGCCATCGGAAATATCGATTGCGGCGTGCGCAACGCCGCGCAATTTGAGTCCCAGCGCAATACGCGGTTGCGGCTGGTGCAGTCTTGCCGCGCAGCGCGCAAGCTCCGCCGGTCTGAGAGTGATGCGCCGCTTGAATGCCGCGAGTGCGAGCGCCGCATCACCAAGCGCGCCTGAGACCCAAACATCGTCGCCGCGCCGCGCAGCGTCGCGCCGCAGCGCTGTGCCGGCGGGGACTTCGCCCATGATCTGCACGCAGATATTGAGTGGACCGCGCGTGGTATCGCCGCCTATCAGGTCAACCGCGTGGTGCCGCGCGAGTGCCATAAAGCCGCGCGCGAACGCCCCAAGCCAGCGCGCGTCCACGCCGGGCAGCGCCAGCGCAAGCGTCGCCCAGCGCGGCGTAGCACCCATTGCCGCGAGATCAGATAAATTGACCGCGAGCGCCTTATGCCCCAACCGATAGGGATCGGCGTTACGGAAGAAATGACGCCCGGCGACCAGCATATCGGCGGAAATTACAAGCTCCGAACCGCGCCGCACCTTGATGAGCGCTGCGTCGTCGCCAACGCCGAGCACCGCGTGTCGGGCACGATGCGTGAAATAGCGGCGGATCAGCTCGAACTCGGAAACCACGCGTCATTCATGAATTGGGAGCTCCTATCAGCGCTGGATCGAACCGGTGTTCTGGCTCTGCTTGTGGGCGTTATCGGCAATCCATTTCTTCTTCAATGCATACGGAAAGTAAAAATCGACGGCCGCAAACACGAGGAACACGATTGCGAGCGTGCGCGCGGTGTCGGCTGGCAGAAATGATAGTCCTTCGATCAGCACGTACAACCCGAGCACCGCGTTGATAATTCCGCCGATATAAAAAGCGATGATGCGCCTTTGCAGTTTTGGATCCATTGCCGGCTCCGCGATTACGATTATCTATTGGCAATTTCGAGCGGGCGTTTGTCCGCGGCGAGTTTGTCGAGCACAGCGTTCACAAATTTGAAGCCGTCCGTTCCGCCATAATTCTTGGCCAGCTCGACCGCCTCGTTGATGACGACCTTGTACGGCACTTCAGGCTGGTTTTCGAGTTCGTAAGCCGCAAGCAGCAGGATCGCGCGCTCGACCGGGCTCAATTCCGCGCACTTGCGGTCAAGATGCGGTTGCAGTGATTGCTCGAGTCGCTGCGATTCCCGGATCGCACCGGCGAGCAGCGCCGAAAAATACGCGCGGTCCGTCTTGTCGAAACCTTTGGCCACGGACATCTGCTGCTCGATGGTCGCCGCGTCCGTACCGGCAAGCTGCCACTGATACAGCCCCTGCAATGCGAACTCGCGCGAACGGCGGCGTCCGCTTTTGCGCGCCGGAGTTAGCTGCGGTCCGGTCATGATTTTGCGCGCGGGCGATTCCCTCGGCCAATTCATTTTTGATCGAGCCTTGTGAGCAGATTCGCCATCTCGACCGCGACCGCCGCGCAGTCGCCGCCTTTTTCGCTCATGCGCGCGCGCGCCTGATCATCGGTTTCGGCTGTCAGAATGCCGTTGGCGATCGGAATGCCGTTGTCGAGCTGAACCGACATGATGCCGTCGGCTGACCCGTTGGAGACGATTTCGAAATGATAAGTCTCGCCGCGGATCACCGCGCCCAGCGCAATGAGCGCGTCGAAATTCCCGGTGCTCGCCAGTTTCTGCAGGGCAAGCGGCGCTTCGAGCGCGCCCGGTACTGATACTACCCTGATGTCGGAGTCGCGCACACCGAGTTTGGCAAGCGCCGCGGTGCAGCCCGCGAGCAGCCCGTCACCGATTTCTGCGTTGAAGCGCGCGACGACAATACCGATGCGCAATCCTGCGCCGTTGTTTGCAGCTTTGATTATTGCGATCGAATCAGATTTGGTCATGTCGTTGTATCAGCTTTCAGCGCTCAGCAAACCCAGTCGGTGGCGCTGACAAAAAGCGGAGTGCTGATTGCCGAGCACCGATTATTCAGACTTCTCATCCCCGGGCTGAAGATAGCCCGTGACCTGTAAATCGAATCCCGCCATGCTCGGCATTCTACGCGGCTTGGCCATCAGTCGCATTTTCTTGACCTTGAGATCGCGCAATATCTGCGCGCCGATGCCGTAGGTGCGCAGCGCAATTTTTTGCTGCGCAGCAATCGCGCCCGGCTGCGCGCGCTCGAGCAGATCGCTCGCCGATTCGGGCCGGTGCAGCAGCACGATCACACCGCATTCGGCGCGGCTTACCGCCGCCAGCGCCTGATTGAAATTCCACGAATGGCTCGCACTCTCGGTATCAAGCAGATCGATGACCGACAGCGGCTCGTGCACGCGCACGAGCACTTCGTTTTGGGGGCCGATTTGTCCCTTAATCAGCGCGAGGTGCGTCGCGTGCCCGATTTTGTCGCTGTAGACCACCAGCCGGAACTTGCCGTGCACGGTCTCGATATCGCGCTCGGACACGCGCTGCACCAGCGATTCGGTGCGGCCGCGGTAGTGGATCAGATCGGTAATAGTGCCGATCTTCAGTCGATGCTGGCGCGCAAATTCGACCAGGTCGGGCAATCGCGCCATCTCGCCGTTATCCTTGAGGATCTCGCAAATCACTGCGGCGGGCGTCGATCCCGCCAATTGCGCGAGATCGCAACCGGCCTCGGTATGCCCGGCGCGCACTAGGACGCCGCCTTTTTGCGCCATCAGCGGGAAGATATGGCCCGGCTGCACAACGTCGGTCGGGCCCGCGTCCGCGCGCACCGCCGCCTGCACTGTGCGCGCGCGGTCGGCAGCCGAGATGCCGGTGGTGACGCCTTCGGCCGCCTCGATTGAAACCGTGAAATTAGTCCCGAGCGGCGAATTATTGTTGAGCACCATCAGCGGCAGATTGAGGCTTCGGCATTTGTCCTCGGTCAACGTGAGGCAGATCAACCCGCGCCCGTAGCGCGCCATGAAATTGACAGCCTCGGGCGTGACGAAATCGGCCGCAAGGACAAGATCGCCCTCGTTCTCGCGATCCTCCTCGTCGACGAGGATCACCATTCTGCCGGCTTTGATCTCGGCGATAATCTCGGTTATTGGGCTGACTGACATTTCAATCCTAGAATTCTGCGATTCGTTGCACCCCGCGTGCAGTCATCGAGAAAATTACTGCATGAACGTTGCGGTTGCATTTAGCGGGACGCCTCAACGAGCCGCCCGACGTAACGTGCAACCATATCCACTTCGAGATTCACCTTCGCGCCCACAACGAGCGCGCCAAGATTGGTCGTCTGCAGTGTGTGCGGAATCACATTCACCTCGAATACGCTGCCGTTGACTGTATTCACCGTCAGACTGACGCCGTTGACTGTGATCGATCCTTTGGGCGCGATGAATTTCGCCAATGCATACGGCGCTTCTACCCCGAGCCGCCGGTTAGCGCCGGCTGGTTCGAAGCACACGACACTTCCGACGCCATCGACGTGCCCGCTCACCAGGTGGCCCCCCAGCCGGTCAGCGAGCCGCAGCGATTTCTCGAGATTGACTTTTGCCTGCGCGGGAAAACCCGTCGTGCAGCCGAGCGTTTCCTGCGACGCGTCGACAGTGAATCGCGGGCTGTCGAGTTCGACCACCGTCAGGCACACGCCGTTGACCGCGATGCTGTCGCCGATCGCGACATCACCAAGCTCGAGTCCGCCGGCATCGATTACGATGCGCGCGCCCGCCGGCGCGGGCGCGACGTCGTGTATCGTTCCAACCAAAGCGACGATACCGGTAAACATTTTAACCCGTCACCCAGCGCGCAACGATGCGGATATCAGTCCCCACCGCCAGTACTTCGTTGATAGTGAGGGGACGCCGTGCGCTCAAGTCAGTCAGTTCGGGCAAATCGGCCATGCCGCGCGCGCGCTCGCCGAGCAGGAGCGGCGCCAGATACACGAGGAGTTCGTCGACGCAGCCGGCGCTGATCAGCGATCCGTTGAGCTTGCATCCGGCCTCGACGTGCAGCTCATTGATTCCGCGGCGGCCGAGCTCTTGCATTAAGGCCGGCAAATCGACCTTGGCGGGCGGCGCACGTGATAAATCCGGCATCACGATCACTTCCGCACCGAGGTCGCGTAACTGGGCGCCCTTGGTTTTATCCTCCTGTGCGCATGCGATGAGCACGCCACCGCCCGCCAGTATGCGCGCACCCAGCGGTATTTCAAGCCTGCTGTCGACCACGACGCGCAACGGCTGGCGCGAGGTCGCAACCTCGCGTACCGTTAACCGAGGATCGTCGTCGCGCACCGTGCCGATGCCCGTTAAGACCGCACACGCGCGGGCACGCCAATGGTGGCCGTCGCGGCGTGCCGCTGCTCCGGTGATCCATTGGCTCTTGCCATTGTTCAGCGCCGTTTTGCCGTCGAGACTGGCCGCGATTTTCATGCGCGTCCATGGGCGGCCGCGCATCACGCGCGACACAAAGCCGATGTTGAGCTCGCGCGCCTCGTTTTCGAGCACTCCGGCCGCGATTTCGATGCCAGCCTGCTGCATGCGATCCATGCCGCGGCCTGCAGTGCGCGGATCGGGATCGCGCATCGCCGCGACCACGCGCTTGATACCGGTGGCGATCAACGCCTCGTCGCACGGCGGGGTGCGGCCATGATGGTGGCATGGTTCGAGTGAGACATACGCAGTCGCGCCGCGTGCGCGCGCGCCTGCGGCTTGCAGTGCGCTCACTTCGGCATGCGGACCGCCGGCGCGCTCGTGCCAGCCTTCACCGATCACCGCGCCGTCGCGCACGATGACGCAGCCGACGCGCGGATTGGGCGTCGTCGTATACAGTCCGCGCTGCGCGAGCTGCAACGCGCGCCGCATGAATTCCTGATCAACCGCGTTGGTCATTGTTTGTAAGCTGCCATGTCGGCACGTCCGCGCGCAAAACCCAAAAATATTTTGGCGCTTTATTTGTTTTTGCCGGGTGGCTTTCGCACTTCCTTGATCGCGTCCTGGAAGTCATCGACGTCCTGAAAGCTCTTATAAACGGATGCAAAACGGATATAGGCGACATCGTCGAGCTTGTAGAGCTCTTTCATCACCATTTCGCCGATGCGCCGCGACCGGATTTCGCGCTCGCCCAGGGCCAGCGTTTGCTGGACGACGGCGTTGACCGCATCATCGACAAGCGGCGTCGGCACCGGGCGTTTGTGCAGCGCGCGCATGAATCCGGTACGCAGCTTTTCGCGATCAAATTCGGTACGGCTGCCGTCCTGTTTTACCACCTGCGGCAGACGCAGCTCGACCGTCTCGTAAGTCGTAAAGCGCTTGTTGCACGCCGGGCAGCGTCGGCGCCGGCGGATACTGTCGCCAGCGTCGCTGACACGCGAGTCGATCACCTGCGTGTCTTCAGCTTTGCAGAAAGGGCAATGCATGCATTTATGTATTACCCATATACCGGAAACTGCGCGCACAATGTTTTGGCGTCAGCCGCGACGCGTGCGATCACTTTTTCGTCGCGCGGCGCTTCGAGCACGTCGGCAATCAAATTCGCGAGCTGCGTGGTTTGCGCGACGCCGAAACCGCGCGTGGTGATTGCGGGCGAGCCAAGCCTGATGCCGCTCGTTACTGTCGGCTTTTGCGGATCGTTTGGGATCGCGTTCTTGTTGACCGTGATGTGCGCCCGCTCGAGCACGTCCTCAGCCTCTTTACCGGTGATGTTCTTGGCGCGCAGATCGACCAGAAACAGATGGCAGTCGGTGCGGCCGGACACGATGCGCAATCCCCGTTGCTGGAGCGCACGCGCAAGCGCCTGCGCGTTAGTCATAACCTGCTGCTGGTAGCTTTTGAACTCGGGCGCGAGCGCCTCCTGGAATGCGACTGCCTTGGCTGCGATCACATGCATCAGCGGCCCACCCTGGTTGGCCGGGAATATGGATGAATTAATTGCTTTCCCGTATTGCGCAGCTGCGAGTATAAAACCGCCGCGCGGGCCGCGCAGAGTCTTGTGCGTGGTGCTGGTGACAAAATCGGCGATTCCCACCGGAGTCGGGTACACGCCCCCCGCAATCAGCCCGGCGTAATGGGCAATGTCGGTCATCAATAACGCGCCGACGCTGTCCGCAATCGCGCGGAAACGCTGCCAGTCGATCGCAAGCGCATAAGCCGAGGCACCCGCGACGATCATCTTCGGCTTGTGCTCGCGTGCGAGGTGCTCGACCTGGGCATAATCGATAACTTCGGCGGAATCGAGTCCATAGCTGACTGCGTGATAAAACTTGCCGCTCGAGCTGACCGACGCGCCGTGCGTCAAATGCCCGCCGTGCGCGAGCGACATGCCGAGGATAGTGTCGCCGGGCTTGAGCATCGCTGTATACACCGCGAAATTGGCCTGCGTTCCGGAATGCGGCTGCACATTCGCGTACTCGGCATTAAAAAGTTTCTTGGCACGATCGATCGCGAGCTGCTCGACGATATCGACGAACTCGCATCCGCCGTAATAGCGCCTGCCCGGATATCCTTCCGCGTATTTGTTGGTCAGAATCGAACCCTGCGCCGCGAGCACGCGCGGGCTCGCATAGTTCTCGGATGCGATCAATTCGATATGGTCTTCCTGACGCTGAGTTTCCTGCGCGAGCGCCGACCATAACTCGGGGTCGAAGCGCTGGATCGTATCCTGCCTCGAATACATGTGCTAAATCCTTCTAAATTGTTGATTTTACCATGCTAATCAGCATCGCAGCTGAGTGGGCGACGCGCATTCGGCGCGCGCTTGCGACAGCTTGGCGACGCGTTTTGTCAGCGCACAGCCATCGCATTTTGCGCGCCGCCTATATCGTTGCGTATGATGACGCCGACCCGACCTGCATTCGCACACTCGTTTTCGGTACTGGGAGGAGAGCGCTTTGAAAACGCTGCTCGCGCTGTCGCGCCTGATCGATGGGCTGAACGAACGCATCGGCCGCCTTGTTTACTGGCTCGTGCTGGTCATGGTGCTCGTCAGCGCAGCGAACGCCACCATGCGCTATACGCTTGACCTCGCGTCGAATGCCTGGCTCGAGCTGCAATGGTATCTCTTCGCCGCGGTGTTCCTGCTGTGCTCGGGCTACACGCTGTTGCACAACGAGCATATCCGGATAGACGTAATCGCCGGACGTCTGTCACGGCGCACGCAGGCCTGGATCGACATTGTCTGCACGCTGTGTTTCCTGCTGCCGATGGCCGCATATATGGTGTGGCTGTCGTGGCCGATTTTCATGAACGCATGGAACAGCAATGAGGTATCCGGCAGCGCCGGCGGTCTGATCCGCTGGCCGGCGCGCGCGCTCGTTCCCGCCGGTTTTTTCCTACTCACACTGCAGGGGGTGTCCGAGCTGATCAAGCGCGTGGCTTTCCTAAAAGGGCTCATTCCGGACCCGTCGGAAAAGCACGAGCTGCCAATAGAGTTAGTGATCGCGCGCAACGCGGAAGACGCGAAGTGACGGCGTTCCTCATCGCCAACATGGCGCCATTGATGTTCGCGGCGCTGGTCATATTCCTGCTCATTGGTTATCCGGTGGCGTTCGCGCTTGCTGCGAACGGGCTCTTCTTCGGCGTCATCGGTATCGAGCTGGGACTGCTGACGCCCGCGTTGTTTCACGCGCTGCCCGAGCGCATCTGGGGCATCATGTCCAACGATACTTTGCTCGCAGTGCCATTCTTCACGTTCATGGGACTCATCCTCGAGCGCAGCGGCATGGCCGAGGATTTACTGGATACCATCGGCCAGTTGTTCGGGCCCGTGCGCGGCGGCCTTGCGTATGCGGTCGTATTCGTCGGTGCGCTGCTGGCCGCGACCACCGGCGTAGTGGCCGCTTCGGTCATCTCGATGGGGCTGATTTCGCTTCCGATCATGCTGCGCTATGGCTACGACCGGCGCCTCGCGGCAGGCGTCATCGCCGCCTCGGGCACGCTCGCGCAGATCATTCCGCCCTCGCTGGTGCTGATCGTGCTCGCGGACCAACTCGGCCGTTCGGTCGGCGATATGTACGCAGGCGCTATTTTTCCGGGCCTGGTGTTGACCAGCATGTATGTCATTTATGTATTCGGCAAAACGCTGCTCGATCCCGGTTCCGCGCCGGCGCTGCCGCCCGAAGCGCGCGTCCTGCGCGGCTTCAAGCTGCTCGGGCGTGTCGTATTCGTGCTGATTCCGCCGCTTGCCCTGATCTTCCTGGTGCTGGGAACGATTTTTCTCGGCATCGCGACACCGACAGAGGGCGGCGCGATGGGGGCCACCGGCGCGCTGGTGCTAGCGATCATCAACCGGCGGTTGAGCTGGTCGCTCCTCAAACAGGCGATGAATTCGACCGCGAAGCTCACGTCGTTTGTAGTCTTTATCCTGGTAGGTTCGACCGTATTCAGTCTGACCTTCCGCGGTGTCAGCGGCGATCTGTGGGTTGAGCACCTGCTGACGGGCCTACCCGGCGGCGTTATAGGATTTCTGGTGGTGGTCAATATCCTGGTGTTCCTGCTCGCGTTCTTCCTCGACTTCTTCGAGCTCGCGTTCATTATCGTGCCGCTGCTCGCGCCGGTTGCAGAGAAGCTCGGCATCGACCTGATCTGGTTCGGCGTTTTGCTCGGGGTCAACATGCAGACCTCGTTCATGCATCCGCCATTCGGCTTCGCGCTGTTCTATCTGCGCAGCGTGGCCCCGGCAAAAGAGTATCTCGACAAACTCAGCGGCAGGCTGACCGCGCCCGTCACCACCGGCCAGATCTACTGGGGAGCGATCCCATTCGTGGTCATCCAGGTCATCATGGTTGCGATCGTGATTCTATTCCCGGGCCTGGTGACCGGTAATCTGGTGAGGAGCAGCGTCGATCCGTCGAAGATTGAAATCCAGATTCCGACCTCGGATTACGAGCGCAAGGAACCACAGGACAAGGCTGCGCCGGATAGCAACAGCCCCGCGAAGCCACGCACCGGCGCCGAAGAAAAATCCGATGAAGAGAATCGCGGCGCGCGCGAAGGCGATGATCTCGGAAATCTGTTCAAGCAGCAGAAATAGCAGTCAAAACCGCGCAGTCAAATTATGCCGCGCGGCGGCGGGACATATTTTGAGCGCCGGGCTTGCGCCCCGCAGTACCTACTTTCCAGCGCCGAGTTTCGAGTTGAATGAGTAATTGTCGTAGGTCGACTCGGCCACACGAAACCACAGGAACTGCTCGTCGCGGAACTTCTTCCACTCCGGATAGATTCGCGCCCAATGCTTGCTCTTCGCCTTGAGCTCTTCATAAAGCTCGTACGATGCCTTCTCAGCCGCCTCCATAACCGATTTCGGAAAGGGGCGCAGCACCGTGCCGCTGGCGATCAGACGTCGCAATGCCCCAGGGTTTTGCGCGTCATACTTCGCCGGCATCCACGCGTTGGCCTCACCGCATGCCGCTGTCAATGCGGCCTGATAGGCCTTGGGCAGCTCGTTCCATTTCTTTTCGTTGACGAGCGTCATCAGCGTCGGCCCGCCTTCCCAGAAGCCCGGATAGTAGTAGAACTTGGCGACCTTGTTGAAGCCGAGCTTCTCATCGTCGTACGGACCTACCCACTCGGCCGCGTCGATCGTGCCTTTTTCGAGCGCCGGATAGATGTCGGGAGCGCCGATCAATTGCGGCACGACGCCAAGCTTGGCGAGCACGAGTCCGGCCATGCCGCCGATACGCATCTTGAGTCCCTTGAGGTCGGCCAGCGACTTTATCTCCTTGCGAAACCAGCCGCCCATCTGGCAGCCCGTGTTGCCGGCCGGAATTGCGATGCAGCCGTAATCCTTGAATAACGGCGCCATCGCATCAGTGCCGCCGCCGAAGAGCATCCATGCATTGTTCTGTCGGACGTTCATGCCGAAGCAAACCGAGGTGCCGAGCGCGAACGCCGGGTCCTTGCCGAAATAGTAATAAGTTGCCGTATGACCGAGCTCTACGGTGCCGGCTTGCACCGCATCGAGCACCTGCAGTGCCGGCACGATCTCGCCGGCCGCGAATGCG
>DASYSI010000121.1:0-3959 GCA_036003485.1 Burkholderiales bacterium
ATCCTCGATTTCGGGGCGCAATATACGCAGTTGATCGCGCGCCGCGTACGCGAGACCCACGTCTATTGCGAACTGCATCCCCATGACGTCAGTGACGATTTCATCCGGCAGTTCGCCCCGCAAGGCGTGATTTTATCGGGCGGCCCGGCGTCGGTATGGGAAGACGCTACGCCGCGGGCGCCCAAATCCGTATTCGAGCTGGGTGTGCCAGTGCTCGGAATTTGCTACGGCATGCAGACGATGGCCGCGCAGCTTGGGGGCAAAGTTGAAAGCGGTAGAGTGCGTGAGTTCGGTTATGCCGAAGTGCGCGCGCGCGGCCATTCTGCTTTGCTGCGCGACGTCCAAGATCGCGTCAACAGCGAGGGGCATGGCTTGCTCGACGTGTGGATGAGCCACGGCGACAAAGTGATCGCGGTGCCACCTGGTTTTAAGGTGATTGCAGATAATAAGGCGACGCCGATCGCGGCGATGGCCGACGAAAAGCGCCGTTTTTACGGCGTACAATTTCATCCCGAAGTCACACACACGCTGCAAGGCAAAGCGATCATCGAGCGCTTTGTGCGAATTATCTGCGGTCTCGAAGGCGACTGGAGTATGCCTGCCTATCTCGATGAGGCGATCGGCAGAATTCGTTCTGAAGTCGGAAGCGAGGACGTGATGCTCGGCCTGTCGGGCGGCGTCGATTCTGCCGTCGCGGCGGCGTTGATCCATCGCGCGATCGGCAGGCAGCTTACCTGCGTATTCGTCGATAACGGGCTGCTGCGGCTAAACGAGGCTGAGCAAGTCAAGCAGACATTCGTCAAGAATCTGGGTGCCAAGGTTATACACGTCGACGCGCGCGAGCGTTTTTTAAGCGAGCTTGCCGGCGTTGCCGATCCCGAGCAAAAGCGCAAGATTATCGGCCGCGTATTCATCGAAGTATTTCAGCGTGAAGCCTCCACGCTGCCGCAGGTAAAGTGGCTCGCACAGGGCACGATTTACCCGGATGTGATCGAGTCCGCTGGTGCAAAGACCAAGAAAGCGCACACCATCAAGTCGCATCATAATGTCGGCGGTCTTCCCGATACTCTGCACCTCAAGTTGCTCGAGCCATTGCGCGAGTTATTCAAAGACGAAGTGCGCGAGCTGGGCCTCACGCTCGGCCTGCCGCACGACATGGTGTTCCGCCATCCATTTCCCGGGCCTGGGCTCGGCGTGCGCATACTGGGTGAGATTAAGATCGAGTATGCAGAGCTGCTGCGGCGCGCGGATGCAATTTTCATCGACGAGCTGCGCGCTGCCGGCTGGTATGAAAAGACCGCGCAAGCGTTTGCGGTTTTTCTTCCGGTGCGCTCCGTCGGCGTCATGGGTGACGGCCGCACTTATGAATATGTCATTGCGCTGCGTGCGGTGCAGACGCAGGACTTCATGACTGCGCACTGGGCCGAACTCCCGCATAGCCTGTTGTCCAAGGTTGCGACCCGTATCATCAACGAAGTGCGTGGCGTTAATCGCGTGGTTTACGATATTTCGAGCAAACCACCGGCGACGATCGAGTGGGAATAGCGCATTGTGCGCGATGGCGGAGACACAGGGGCAGGGGACGCATTGCGGTGCATGAAGTCTGAAGCTTGCTTGCGTCGGAACCTGAGTAGTAGACCTACTATTAGGCGCGCATGATCGACGACGACATCATGCGCGAGGCATTGGTGCTCGCACGAGCTGCCGAAGCCCTCGGCGAGGTTCCAGTCGGTGCTGTCGTCGTTCAGGATGGCATTGTGATCGGCCGTGGCTTTAATCGGCCGATCTCCGCCCACGATCCGACTGCGCACGCCGAGGTTGTTGCAATGCGGGATGCCGCGACCCGGATTGGAAATTATCGTTTAACGGGCTGCGACCTGTACGTAACCCTGGAGCCGTGCGCGATGTGCGCGGGTGCCGCAATACTCGCAAGAGTGCGCACCGTCGTCTATGGCACTGCGGACCCTACGACGGGGGCTTGCGGAAGTGTTATCGATATCTTCGCGGAGAATAGGCTAAACCACCACGCCGATGTCAGGAGCGACGTCCTGACCGAAGAGTGCGCAGCCGTGCTCAAACAGTTTTTTGCGTCCCGCCGCGGACTTAGGGTTAGCTAATACGAGACTATACATTAAGAGAACTATATAATATATTGATATAGATAATTATATTTGTTTTTTGGTTCGCCTTAACGGCAGTTTCTGATTTCGCTTCCGACCCGCGGCAATTTCAACGATTTTTCGCACGGAATCACCTGGTTGCTGCACACATTGAAATATGAATATCTTGCGGATTGATTGTGCGGTGCACTAGAATCGGATATTGCTGCGACGCAGCGACGACGCGAAGGGCAGTTCCATGAGACTGTACGGGAAAGTTGCAATCATTACCGGCGCGGGCCGCGGCATCGGGCAGGCCACTGCGGTCAAATTTGCCACGGAAGGTGCCAAGGTTGTGATCTGTGACCTTACTCCCGAGTGGATCGACAATACCATCTACCTGTGTAAAGAAACCCGCGGCGAAACCATGGGCTACGTCGCCGACGTGCGCGATATCAAGGCACTCGAAGGAATGGTAGCGGCGACAGTGGCGAAGTGGGGCCGCGTCGATTGCCTCGTCAACAACGCGGGTATCGTGCAGGACGCCCAGCTCAAAAACATGACCGAAGATCAATTCGACCGCGTAATCGCGATCAACCTGAAAGGCGTCTTCAATTGTACGAAGGCGGTAGTCAATACCATGCTCGCGCAACAGTCAGGCGTCATTCTCAATGCGTCTTCGATCGTCGGGCTCAGCGGGAATTTCGGCCAGACCAATTACGCTGCAGCCAAAGCAGGTTTGATCGGAATGGTCAAAACCTGGGCACGCGAGCTCGGCCGCAAGGGCATACGTGCCAACGCGGTCTGCCCCGGTTTTATAGCTACGGATATTCTAAGATCGATGCCGGAACGCGTATTGCGCGCGCTCGAGGAGAAGGTTCCGCTGGGACGGCTCGGCAAGCCGGAAGAGATCGCCAATACGTTTGCCTGGCTCGCTTCGGACGAGGCCAGCTACATCAACGGCGCCGTGCTCGAGGTGAGTGGCGGATTGACGATTTGAGTTTTGACGCCGACCTCAGCAATTTTCTGATCTTGGCGGCCCCGGGCGCCAGCACCACGCCCTTCTCGGTGATAATGCCCGTTATCAACTCTGCCGGCGTAATATCAAACACCGGGTTGCGGACTGCGATTTCGGCGGGCGTCCAGCGCAGCCCCGCGTAACCCCTGACTTCGTCACCACTGCGTTCTTCGATGGGAATGTCGGCGCCGCCCGCGATGCTGGTGTCTATCGTCGACAGCGGCGCCGCGACATAAAACGGAATACGGTGGCGTCGCGCGAGCACTGCAATCATGTAGGTTCCTATCTTGTTCGCGACATCGCCGTTAGCGGCGATGCGGTCCGCGCCGACGATCACGACATTGATCTCGCCGCGACTCATCAGAAATCCTGCGGCCGCATCGGCGATCAGCGTTACCGGAATTCGATCCTGCAAGAGTTCCCATGCGGTGAGCCGCGCACCTTGCAGAAATGGCCGTGTTTCATCCACAAAAACGCTTACTTGCTTACCCGCTTCGATCGCGGATCGGATAACACCCAACGCGGTCCCATGCCCGGCCGTAGCCAACGCACCGGCATTGCAGTGCGTCAACACGTTCGCGCCGTTCTTAATCAGTTCAGCGCCGTACTGTCCCATGCGGCGGTTGGCTTCGATATCGCCGGCGTGGATGGCGTGCGCTTCTGTGAGTAGTTCGGATGCAACTTGTGCTGGAAGGTCATCGCGATAGCTGTGCCAGACATCGCGCATGCGCGCCAGCGCCCAAAACAGATTTACCGCGGTGGGGCGGCTCGCGGCAAGTACCGCAAAACCAGTTTCCAATCCTGCGCGAAATGCGGGTGAGCGGCGATGCTGGAGGCGCAAT
>DASYSI010000122.1:0-3711 GCA_036003485.1 Burkholderiales bacterium
CGGTAACGGTCACGCTGGGTTACGGGCGAACCCGCAGCGGACGCGTCGGAACTGCGTTGGGCTCGAGCGCTTTTGCGCTGCGTACCGCGGCAGCATCGTGGTTCGCGAACGGACTCGAATTGATCAAGACCGGCCACTGCGATCCGCTTGCCACGACTCAGCAGCATCACAGCATGGAGGGGCGCGACATTATCCGCACGCTCAAGCTGGCACAGGTTTTCGCAGCGAAGCCAGGCGCGATCGGTGCCAGCTTATATGCGCCGGTCGAGCGCAAAGGCTACGCGTGGGCAATGAGCATTAACCTCAATACCTGTATCGGCTGTAATGCATGCACAATTGCGTGTCAGGCGGAAAACAATATTCCCGTTGTCGGCAAGTCCCAGGTCGCGATCGGGCGCGAGATGCATTGGATCCGTGTCGACCGCTACTATGAAGGTGACCCGGCCAATCCGCGCGCACACTTTCAGCCGGTGCCGTGCATGCACTGCGAGCACGCTCCGTGCGAAGTGGTCTGCCCGACCGCGGCGTCGGTGCACGACTCCGAGGGCCTCAATCTGCAGGTCTATAACCGCTGCATCGGCACGCGCTTCTGCTCGAACAACTGCCCATACAAGGTGCGGCGCTTCAATTTTCTGAAGTACACGCGCGACGAACCGGCCCTCAACGCACAGCGCAACCCCGAAGTGACCGTGCGCCAACGCGGCGTCATGGAGAAATGTACGTACTGTATTCAGCGCATCGCCAACGCCCGCATCGAAGCCGAACGGGAAAACCGGCGCATTCGCGACGGCGAAGTCGTGACGGCGTGCCAGGCCGTGTGCCCGACTGAGGCAATCGTCTTCGGTGACCTGAACGATCCCGCGAGCCGGGTCAATCTTATGAAGGCATCCTCGCTCGATTATGCTTTGCTCGAAGAATTGAATACGAGACCGCGTACGACCTACCTGGCAAAAGTATTCAATCCCAATCCGAAGCTGGGTTAATGATGCAGGCCAAGGCGCAATCGTCACCGGTATTGAGAGGAAGCTACACGTACGCCTCGATCACCGACAAGATTGCAGACACGGTGCTCGCCCGCCCAATGCATTGGGGCTGGATCGCCGGCATGGCGATTGCGACCGCCGTTACCGTGCTGTTCCTCGTCGCGATCAGCTATTTGCTGGTCAAAGGTGTCGGCATTTGGGGTGTCAACGAGCCAGTCGCATGGGCGTTCGCTTTGACGAACTTCGTATGGTGGGTCGGCATCGGACACGCAGGTACGTTCATCTCGGCGTTTTTGCTGTTGCTGCGCCAAAAATGGCGTACTTCGATCAACCGTTTCTCCGAGGCGATGACAATTTTTGCGATCGCGATGGCGGGACTCATGCCGATCCTGCACCTCGGCCGGCCGTGGTTCTTTTACTGGCTGATTCCGTATCCGGACATCATGAATGTGTGGCCCCAGTGGCGCAGCCCGCTGGTGTGGGACATCTTTGCGATCGGCACCTACATGATCGTTTCGATTCTATTCTGGTATATGGGTTTGATTCCCGATCTGGCGACGCTGCGCGATCGTTCCGCGCAACGATGGAAACAGGTCGCTTACGGTCTGTTGGCGCTGGGCTGGCGCGGAGAAGCGCGCCACTGGCAGCGTTTCGATACGGCGTATCTGCTCATGGCGGGACTTGCGACGCCGCTCGTGATCTCGGTGCACAGCGTCGTTTCGCTCGATTTTTCTTTCGGGAACGTCGCGGGATGGCATTCGACGATTTTTCCGCCCTATTTCGTAGCCGGCGCGCTGTTTTCCGGGTTCGCGATGGCGCTGACGATATCGATCCCGCTGCGGGCGGTGTTCGGCCTGCAGGACTTTATTACCGCGCGCCATCTCGACAACATCGCCAAGATCATGCTGCTCTGCGGTTTGATCGTGGTCTACAGCTACCTGTTCGAAACATTCATCGCGTTTTACAGCGCAGACAAGTTTGAGATCTACTTGATTCGCAATCGCATGACGGGTCCCTACGCGTGGATTTACTGGAGCGTGATCTTCTGCAATGTGGTAACGGTCCAGGCGCTGTGGTTCCGCCGCGTGCGCGCCAGTACTATCGCGCTATTCGCGATCTCCGTCATCGTCAACATCGGCATGTGGCTCGAACGCTTCATGATCATCGTGGTCAGCCTGCATCGCGATTTTCTGCCTTCGAGCTGGGGCATGTATTACCCGACGTTCTGGGACCTCGCAATACTCGCAGGTTCGCTCGGCGCATTCGTGCTGCTGTTTTTGCTGTTTGTCCGATTCCTGCCGGCAATCTCGATTTCAGAGATGCGCAAACTGGTGCATGAGAAACAGCGAGCGGCATCATGAAATCGATCGAAGAGTACGGCCTCATGGCCGAATTCAGCACGCCGGAAGCCCTGCTTGGGGGCGTCAGCAAAGCGCGCACGCACGGTTTCAGCGCGATCGAAGCGTACACACCGTTTTCGGTCGAGGGCTTGCCGGAAGCGATCGGCTGCACCCAAAACCGCGTGCCGATGCTCGCGCTCCTCGGCGGCATCGCGGGCGGCGCGGGCATGTACTTTCTGCAATGGTATACCGCCGTGATCGATTATCCGGTTAACTCGGGCGGACGGCCGCTGCACGCGTGGCCGGCTTTCATTCCGGCCACGTTCGAGATGACGGTGCTCGGTGCGGCGCTCGCGGTCTTCTTCGGGTTTTTGGCGTTGAACGGGCTGCCGAAGTTCTACCATCCCGTATTCAACGCACGCGATTTTGATCTCGCTTCGCGCAACCGCTTTTTTCTCTGCATCAGAAGCTGTGACCCGCATTTCGATAGCGCGAAGACGCATGATTTCCTGCAGATCCTCGAGCCGATACGCGTGTTCGCCGTACCGTTCGGTGCAGAGATCCCGCGAGAGCAGCAATGACTCATAACTGGATAAGGTGCCTAGTGCTCTTTTCGAGCTGGTCGCTCGCCGGCGCGACCTTGACCGGATGTGAAAAATTGATGCGCAACATGTACGATCAGCCGCGGCACAAGCCCTTGTCGACGAGCACGCTTTGGAGCGACGGCAGTTCGGCGCGTCCGATCGAGGCGGGTACGGTTGTGCACAGCGGCGGCGCTGTCGCAGGCGCTTCGAGCGGGCGCTTGCAAATCGAGCCGCTCCCCGAGCTGCTCCCTCCCGATTATGCGGCGCGTGAATCGGGTGAGGCGGCACCGCTCAGGCAAGCAGACCAGAAGACGGCGTCTATCCTCAATCCGTTGCCGATCACAGCAGCCGTGCTCGAGCGCGGCCGCGAACGCTTCGACATTTATTGTGCGCCGTGTCACAGCCAGGCCGGCGACGGCGACGGCATCATCGCGCGGCGCGGATTTCCGCGGCCGCCGTCGTACCACACCGAGCGGCTGCGCAGCGCGCCGGACTCGCATTTCTACGCGGTCATCACCCAGGGCTATGGCGCCATGTACTCGTATGCCGATCGCATCGCAACGCGCGACCGCTGGGCGATCGTCGCGTACATTCGTGCGCTGCAATTAAGCCAGCATGCGATGGTTGCCGACGCGCCCCCAGTGCAACGTCTCGAGCTTCGAAAAGCGAAACCATGACGATCGAACTGCAGCGCACCACGGCAAAGGCGCGAAATTGGGCCGCGATGACGGGTGCGGGCGGATTGTTCGCGTGCCTGATCGGCGCGTTTGTCGATCGCGCACAGTTGTTCCAGTCGTACTTGTT
>DASYSI010000123.1:0-11356 GCA_036003485.1 Burkholderiales bacterium
ATCGCACGATGAGCTCGCTACGCTCAAACGCCTCGCCGATTACGTGATCATCCATCATTTTCCCGAACTGGGCGTGCCGTCGCCGGCAACTTATGCGCGCTGGTTCGAGGAAATCTGCCGGCGCACCGCGACGCTGGTGACCGAATGGATGCGGGTCGGCTTCGTCCACGGCGTGTTGAATACCGACAATATGTCGATTCTGGGATTGACGATCGACTATGGTCCCTATGGCTGGCTCGAAGGCTATGATTTGCAGTGGACCCCGAACACGACCGACGCGCAGGGCCGACGCTATTGCTACGGCAACCAGCCCAATATCGCGCAATGGAATCTGGTACGCCTCGCGAATGCGCTTGCGCCTCTGATCCAGGACACGTCTGCACTTGAAAAGGGTTTGGCAATTTTTGCCGATACATTCGAGCTCGCATCGGGCCGAATGCTGGCTGACAAACTGGGCTTGGCTTCGCTCGAGCGCGAAGGCGACGATAAACTGCTGGGCGACTTGTTCGAACTGCTGCAGAGTGTCGAAACCGACATGACTTTGTTCTTTCGCAATCTGGCGCTATTGCCGATCGACAATGCTCCCGACACGTTGGACGATGTTGCGCTGATCGAGCCCCTGCGCCGTGCGTTCTACAGCGAGGACGCGTTCGCGCAGCCACATCTCAGCCGTCTATCAGGCTGGGTGCGTCGCTACATCGCGCGAGTACGGCAGGAACAAGATAGCGTGGCTGCATCCAGGCGCCGCGAGCGAATGAATCGCGCCAATCCCAAATATGTATTCCGCAACTACCTCGCACAGCAAGCAATTGATGCGCTCGAGGCAGGTGATGTGTCCGTGATGGAGCGCCTGATGTCGGTATTGCAGAATCCGTACGACGATCAACCCGCGCACGATGAACTTGCAAACCGGCGTCCCGAATGGGCGCGCCACAAAGCCGGATGCTCAGCGCTGTCGTGTAGTTCGTGAGCCTGTTCGCACGGCTCGTGCGTACGGACTCGCAGGCTAGCAGGCTAGACTCCAGCGGTCGGCGCAGCGATGCCAAAAGTATAAGTACCCACGTAGCGGCCGTTGCCATCCTGGGTCAGGTTAAACATCAGGGTTTTGAAACGCGCCGTGTCTCCCTTCAACTCTACATCTTGCGCCACGGTCGCAGGATTGGGACCCCGAGCTTTGTACTGCGGCGAGGCATAGACTTCGGCATTCACAGCATCGGGGTAGAACACGTTAGTCGTCACCATGGTCTTGGACGACAAGTGGATCTTGACGTGAAGATGCGTCAGCCGTCGTGGATACCAGCCGGGATAGATGGCGGTGAAACGCGCGAGCCCCTGGGCGTCCGTCGCCTGGACTCCGCGCAGGAAAGTCATGCCGGTCGTGTTTGCGCCGGTCGCCTGTCCGGGATAACCGGAGTAAACGCCATCCCGGTCGCATTGCCAGATGTCCACCAGAGCGTTTGCCATCGGCTTGCACTGCGCATCAACGACGCTTAGCCGATATTCGATGGGAATTCCTGGACGTCCCTCTGCGATTTCCGTGCGTACGAGTTTGGCATCGAAATAGAAAGGGCCTTCCGGAACGCTCGGCGCAAACTGGCACGCCGCTGCCGCCACCGGCACTCTCGGGGCGGCAAGCGATTGGGGCATCCACGGGACCAAAGCAGCCCCGCCGATCGTACGTAGAAACTGTTTACGGTCCATAGGGACTCCGAGGTTAGATTGCCAATCCCAAAAAGTTAACTTCTCCGAGTGACCACGCGAAGAACTCTAGCCTCACTTTGCGTTATCCGTCAATTCTTATAATGGGTCGTCGCCTAGCGGACGCGCGACCGGACGCACATCGTCGGGTTCGTCCAACCGGCCGATCAAGTCGATGACGCGTCCGGTGGGGCCGCGCGTCACCATGATCCAAGATTTTTTGGAAACGTGCCGCCGTCAAATGCTGCCGGCGCGCAGATGCTCAGTGAGCTGGCGGATATCGGATAGCTGCTCGATTCGCGTCACGGCGTCGACGAGCGCATCCACGCGCACAGTGGCAACGATCCCTTCGAGACACTGATAACATTTTTGCAGAATCTCGTCCCACGAAAGCGGGTTGGCCGGATCACCGCGGACGACAGTCGCGAGAGCGCGGTATTCACCATGAGCGAGTATCACGACTTCGGCTCCCGGCTCGGGCTTGTATTCCGTGCGTACGCGTGCCATCAAAGCGCGTATCTGAGGCCGGAGCACCATCTCGTCGGTAAACGAGGCCAGAGTCACGCGGCCGTCCAGAATCGCGGCGGTCAGCGCGTACTCCATGCTGAACTTGCCCTCGAGCGCGGTGCGCGGCTCCTTATAGATGAGCGCATCATCGGCGCCGGGCTGAATGCGGATAGTGATCGTCTGTACGTCTGCCGCGGTGATCGGCTCGCGTTCGAGAAGCATGAACGTCGCGTCCAAAGGAAGATGGGCGAAGCGGCAGCACGGATACTTCTTGATGCTGAGTCCGGGCGCGACGATGTCATACACGGTGCCGAGCGTTTCAAGCACGGCGACCGCGTCCGCCTCATCCGGGCCGTGGTGCAATTTCAAATAATCCGTGACCGCTTCGGGATTGGCGGTGAACCCTGCGCGGGCGAGCAGAGCCGCCTGGAGTCCGCCCTGCGCCGCATGTCCGGCATGAAACGGCTTGGTATCGGTTCCGAAGTTACGGCATAAACCAGAGGCTTCAGTGGCCGCGAGCCCGAGCATCGCGTTGGCACTCTCGCGGTCGACATCCAATACCTTCGCGACCGCGGCTGCCGCCGCGAGCGTTCCCAAAATCGGCGTGGGATGGAATCCGGCTCGACCTAGTTTAGGTCCAAACGCAGTGCCGAGCTTGCCCGCTATCTCGACGCCGATCACGTACGCGAGAAGAGCCGTGGCGCCGTCACACCCTTCGGCCTCGCCCGCGGCGAGCACTGCGGGCAGGACGCAGACCGACGGATGCCCGCGCCACGCCACCACGCCATCGTCGTCGGCCCAGACGTCGTCAAAGTCAAGCGCGTGGGCCAACGTGCCGTTGACGAGGGCGGCAAGCGAGGGATGCGCGCTGAACGGCGTTCCCATTACGGTCGCTGTTCCTCCACCGCCGCGCGCGACGAGGGCATTGATCGCGCTTTGTCCCGCTCGCGAGCGTGTGCCTGCCACGGCCACCGCGAGCGTATCCAGAATGGATCGCTTGGCAGCGTCGATGGCGCTTGCGGGCAGATCCCTAAACGAGAGCCGCGTGGAAAATGCGGTGATGACGTCCGCAATGCGCGACCGGCGAGTCGCGGTGATGACGGGGCTGGTTGCTGGTTGTTGGTCCACCGCAGTACTCCTATCTCGATCTACGCCATCAGCAGTCGAAAGTCTAACGCGTTATGTCGCGTACGCGGTGATGGGGTCGCCGCAAGTGACTGACAACTCACTCGACTTCGATTTTCGCTTCCTTGATTACCTTCGCCCAAAGGTTGACCTCTTGGCGAACAACGTCGCTGAATTGCTGCGGCGTGCTGCCTTTTGCCTCGAGGCCGAAAGCCGCAAGGCGTTCGATCACGTCCGGGTATTTAAGAATCGCTGAAATTTCCCGGTTTAACTTTGTGATGATTGCCATGGGCGTGCCGGAAGGTGCAAAGATGCCGTAATTCACCGTAATGTCAAAACCAGGCAAACCGGATTCGGCTATCGTCGGCACATCCGGCAGTGCGCGTGAGCGTTGCGGCGTGGTAACGGCAAAGGCTTTTGCCTTGCCGGCCTTAACCAGTGGCATTCCGGCCGGGACGCTGACAAATGTCAGCTGCGACTCGCCCGACGCGATGGCAGCCGCGGCGGGAGCACCGCCTTTGTACGCCAAATGAACGATGCTGACGCCCGCACGGAGATTGAAAAGCTCTCCCGCCAAATGCGAAGGACTGCCGACGCCGGATGAAGCATAGTTGAGTTGACCCGGTTTTGATTTGGCGAGAACAATGAGCTCCTGAACCGACTTGACCGACAAGGAGTTACTTACCAGCAGCACATACACACCCGAGGCGACCTGTGATACCGGAGCCAGATCCTTGAGGAGGTTATACGGAAGTTTCGGATAAAGCGTCATGCTGGGCGCCAGAACACTCGTGAGTCCCATGAACAACGTATAACCATCCGGTGCCGCGCGTGCCGCCATTTCCGCGCCGATATTTGAGGAGGCGCCGGGACGGTTGTCTATGATGACCGATTGGCCCCAGCTCTCGGTAATTTTTTGTCCGATCGTGCGGGAAAGAAAATCCGTTCCGCCGCCGGGCGGGAAACCGTCAAGCATCCGAATTGCCTTGGTCGGATAACTTTCGGCAAGCGCGCCCGCGGCGCCGCAGGTAAAAAAAGCAACCGCGGCTACGAGTAAATATCCGGGTGTCAGCACCAATCGCACCGGTGTTTCCTTTGATTGATCGCGGTCACGTCGAATTTTTATCGACTGCGAGCCGCCACACCCGGAGGCCGGTCGCTAGGCCACGACCGGAGATTTGTTCCATGCCTGAAGCAACTGTGCGGAGTCAAAAACGTCATAGCGTGACCGCATGACTGTAAGCGCGGCTTGATGCAGAGTATCGTCATATGCCCCTACACAGTCTTCGAGCAGAACCACGTAGTAGTCGAGCAGCTCTGCATCGCGCGCGCTCGCCTCGACACAGCCGTGCGTCGACACGCCGGCGAAGATGACGGTTTTTATGCCGCGTGCCCGCAACTTGCTATCAAGATCGGTCTTGTGAAAACCGCTCGCGCGCCGCTTGTCGACGATCGCTTCGGTGTCTAAAGGCTTGAGCTCATCGATGATCTGCCAGCCCCTTGAACCTTCGATCGTGGAGCGCTCATTTTCTTTATAGCCGCGCTTGACGAACATCCAGCGCAGCGTCGACGGTGATTCAAAGCTGTGGTCCGCGCGCCGGCTATATCGCAGATAAACGATGAACAGGCCTAATTCACGCGCCCTCTCGAGGATCATTTTCATGTTGGGAACGATCCCGCGAGCCCGTGCTTCACTGAATTCGCCGCGGCGTTCATCCAGTCCACCCGTTCCCAGATAATCGTTCTGCACGTCAACGAGTACAAGCGCGCTCGAATCCGGCTGAGTCAGCTCCTCAATCGACTCGCACACGGGTCTGCCGGCGATTAAGCGCATGAATGTCCGTCGTTGCTGTGAGGGTTTGCGCTACACAGATTTGATCGAGCGCGTCTGCGGCATGCCGGCGCCGATGTAAACGTTTTGCGGACCCGCGCCGCCGGCGACTGCGATATAGATTTCGTCGGGACTGCTCGCGCGCCACACTGTTTTGTCATCGCCGCGGCCCGCGGCCCTTTCCGTCGACGAAAACGCTTCGGCAAAATGCGCGATCGGCAGTCGCGCAAGCTCCCACAGGCGCTGCTGGATGTCGCGCTTGGTGAATCCGTCTTCGTGCAGGCACTGCGCGTGATTGACCCCGAGCAGCAGCAGCACGCCGTCGCCGCCGCCATACATCGGCGGCATATTGGTCGCGATCTGGCGCAGGATTTCCTCGGCACCCACGCCTTCGCCGCCAGAGATATTGCAGAAGTTGGACGCTTTGAACGCAGTAACCGTGCTGTCCTCGCGCTTGAATCCGCGGTCGACGTGAAACGGCGTCCACGGGTTTTCTTCCTCGTTCTCGCCGCAGATGTAGGAATAGCGCAGCGGCGAGCCAAAGCTCGTTTTTGAATATACGCCCGGCAGCGCACCGCCGGCATTGATCAGCGTAAGCCGCAGCGCGCGGCCGATGGTCGCATTCGCGCGCCAGCCCGGGCCGAGACAGCCCGTGCCATAATTGATTTCAAGCTTGTTGCGCACCGGGCCGTTGACAAGCAGAAACGGCGTCATCGGATTGGTGGTGACCTGCATCAGTTCCAGAGGATACTTCGGGTCGCTCACGGCCTCGATGGCAGCAATCAGCACCGGCATGTATTCGGAACGGCATCCGGCCATGATCGCATTCACGGCGATGACTTCGACGGTCGCGCGGCCCTTGCGCGGCGGCAACAACGCGACCAGATCTGCGGCCGGGCGGCCTGACGCGGCGACGAATTGTTGTACGGCTTCGGGCGTTGCCGGGATAATCGGCAGGCCGTCGGTCCAGCCCTGCTCGTACGCGTATTCGTAACTGCGCGTGAGCAGTTCGGCCACCGATGCGGATTCAAGTTGCGTTTGAGTTTGTGTCACGTGTGGTCTTCCTTATACCGGCACCGTCGAGCGCGCGACGCCCTGCGGATGGATTTCCTTGATCAGGTGCTGCATGCGCACCTGCAGTTCGGCGGGCGGCAGCGTGAGGCCGTCGATTATGTTCTGGATCATCGCTTGCGCGCGCGGTCGGAGCGCCTCGGGTTCGAGCTGGCGGATCGGATTGGGCGTTTGTGCGATCACGACGTACGGAAAACCCTGAGTCGACGACATGCGGCGCGCGAATTTGGAAAACGTGTCAGTGACCACCATGACCGCGGGAACACCGCGTTCTTCGAGAGCGGGAGTGACGTGGCTACACCACGTCGTGCACGACCCTCAATCGCCGCTGGCGGTAATGACGACGTCGCAGCGCGCGACGAGGCTGTCGAGCTTCTCTTTCATCGTATCGAGCAGCTTGCCGTCGCGCAGCGGCAGCTCGCGCACCGGCTGTTCCATGATGACTTCCTTCAGGCGGTAGCGCTCCTGCAGCAGTTCGCCGATCGAACGCAGGATGTGAATGGCGGACGGCCGCCAGTTCGGCAGCAGACCCAGGACCTTGCCGTCGAGGGTGGGCGGGCGGGGAGCGAGCCTGCTGTCGGAAATTTCGTCGAGATAAACCGCCAGCGGGGAAACCATCGTCAGGTTGAGTGCAGACATCGGGGTCCTTTCATTCGCAGATGAAGCCATCTTAAAAAATTTCGACTATTTAGTCAACACATAGACTAACATAGCACTATTTGTTAACCAAATAGCAAAGATAGGTTTTTTTTCGATGAACCTGCAGCAGATCGAGGCGGTCTGCGCGATCGTGCGCAACGGCTTCAATATTTCGACGGCGGCCGAAGCGCTGCGCCGCTCACAGCCCACCATCAGCCGTCAGATCCAGGAGCTCGAGCGCGAGCTCGGCGTGCGAATATTTACGCGCACCCGCAACAAGGTGGCTGGCCTCACGCCGAAGGGACACGAAATCCTGCGCATCGGGCAGCGCATGGTGCGCGACGCCAAGAACCTCGCCCAGGTCGGAAGCTTCGAATCCGCCGACGGCGCCGGCGAGCTGAAGATAGCCACGACGCACCTGCATGCGCGCTATTCACTGCCTCGCATCATGAAAACATTTGCGGCGCGATTCTCGGGCGTACTGCTCACGCTGCGGCAGGGCGATCCGATCCAGTGCTGCGAGCTCATCGCAGCAGGAGAGGCCGACATCGGCATTACAACGGTGGGCGAGAAAACCGACAGCGAGATCGTCACGATCCCGGCTTTCAAGCTCTCGCGCTGCGTCATCGCGCCTCGCGATCATCCGATCACGCGCGAGAAAACTCTGACCCTGAAAAAACTCGCCCAATATCCAATCGTCGCTTATTCGACGCCGTATAGCGGGCGCTGGATCGTCGAGAAGGCATTCGCGCGGGCGGGGCTGCGGCCGCGCATCGTTTGCAGCGCGATCGACGCGGACGTGAGCAAGACCTACGTCGAGCTGGGAATGGGCATCGCCGTACTGGCGCGAATCGCGTTCGACCCGGTGCGCGACCGCGGTCTTTCCGCGATGAACGCCGATCATCTGTTCCAGCCGAGCATTCTGAATTTGGTGATGAGAAAGCATAGCTACCTGAGCCGCCACGCGCACGAGTTCGTGTCGCTATTCGCGCCTCATGTCGGCGCCGATCTGATACGAAGAGGTATGGATGGCGCCGACATCGATCGCGCGCGCTTAAGTCGCGAAGCACCCGTCGCGGCGTTTGTCTAAATCAAAACATAGGATCAGACCTCCAGCGCAGGCAGCCAGGGAATATCGGTGATGCCCGGATCAACACCAAGCTGCTTGAGCAGCGTTGTCAGTTGCCCGCGGTGATGGGTTTGATGGTTAAACATATGCACGACCAGCACCCAGGTGGGCAACGTACGCGTCTTGCCATCGACGCTGCTGGTATAAGTACTCGGCGACTGCAGCCAATCTTCTGACAGCGTCTGCGCCCACGCGACGATCTCGTCATCAAGTTTCTTGTGTGCCATCCGCAACTCCTCGAACGTCGCAAAAAACTCGTGGCCGATCGTTGCGACAAAGGGTCGATGGGTGAAACGCCCGATCCACGCCTGATCACCATGGTATAAATGATTAAGGGTGCCGTGAATTGATCGAAAGAAAGCGCCGCGGTCGCGCCTTCGATCGACATCGGATATGTCGGCGCAAATCGCGTACAGCCTCTCGTTCATCCAGCGGTTGTATTCCGCCATCAATTGATAATGGTTTCCCGAATACATGGCACGTGAAACGCGGTGATTGCGATCCTTTCCGCTCAAGCGGTTCTCATTCGCTTCATGGCGCGCTCACCAGTCCGCGCTGGAGCAGCGATCGAAAGGCTTCGAAGGTCTGCCGGATGCCTTGCGCTAACGATATGCTTCCATATTCCCCAAGATAGGCACGCAGTGGCTTGTCCGGCAGATGCATGGGAAAAGCCAGAGGCTGTCCAGAACAGGTGATCGCTGCCGAAGGTGCAAGCTCATTGAGTATCCGCAGTCCCTCCTCGACCGGTGCGTAGACCCCGTTCATGTCGAAGACCGGGGCGCCGGTGCGCTCGCGCGAAACGGCATGGATGAATGCGCTCGCCACTTCTGCGCCGTATAGCCACGACACACCGCCTGAGAATGGTACCGTGTACGATTTGCCGGCAGCAGCAGCAAGAATTGCCGTCGTCGTCTTGGAAGTCAATCCCTGGTCGCGTCCGATGCCATAGACGACACCCGGCCGAATGCCAACGCTGTGCACGCCCCAGTCTTCCGAATAGACTTTGGCGATCTGCTCGTCGCAGTACTTGTATGCGCCGTAGAGCGTGCGCATGGTCCCGAGCCCTTCTTCGATCGCACCGTGCGCCGCGACAGAACTTGCGTACGCGAGCCGCTTGATCCCGATCTGACGCGCTGCTTCGAATACGTTTACCGTACCGACGACGTTGACCTTCGCCCCCGCGACTGGGTCGGCCTTGCAAAACGGCACCTGTAAGGCGGCGAGGTGGATGAGCGCGCAGGGACGCACCGCTTCCAGCGTTTTGACCACTGCGTTGCTGTCGGCAATGTCCCCGGTTCGCCATTGAATCGCTGCGAGATCGCGTTCCGGGATCTGCAGGCGCGGTCGCCGCTTGTCGTCGGTCAGATCGAATGCGCACGCGGCAACACCTGCGCGCGCGAGCAGCGCCAGCACCCAGCTGCCTATGCAGCCCCCGGCGCCCGTGACTAGTACAGGACCGGGAAAGTTTGCGCGATCAACGAAAAACGGCTCTGACACGTCGGAGCGCCTCGCTCGCCTGGATTTCCGATTGAAATTCGTGAGAGCTTACAAAGTGCCGCACTGGAAGTCCAATTCTGCGGGTGCGAGCCTCAATTCTGAAACATGCGCCGGCCGCATGCACGGTAACAGGACTACTTGACCGGCCTCGCGGGCGCGGCTAACCTGCATCGGTTCACCCCATACTTGCCACGAAAGACGCGATGTCCCTGCAGGCACTGTCAGCGCGGCAGTCCAAATTCGCGTGGCCGGCAATTGCCGGGAATCGGCAACCGCTTAGCGCACGCCGTGCACCCGGTGAGTTATCAAATAAAAAAACGCCAAGGTACCGGCCTGAAAGCGTAGCGCGAGCATGGCAGCGGTGACCTTGGCGGCGGTGCGCAAGTCTTTTGGCTCAACCGAGGTCGTGCATGGCGTCAACGTTGAGGTCGAGGACGGCGAGTTCTGCGTGCTGGTTGGCCCGTCGGGTTGCGGCAAATCGACGCTGCTGCGCATGATCGCAGGGCTGGAGGAGATTTCTGGCGGTAGGGTCGCGATCGGCGGACGAATTGTCAACAGCGTGCCCCCGAAGCAGCGCGACATTGCGATGGTGTTTCAAAACTACGCGCTCTATCCGCACATGACGGTATTCGACAACATGGCGTTCAGCCTCAAGCTTGCGCACGAGCCCCACGACGCGATGCGCAAGCGCGTCACTGAGGCGGCTCAGATACTCGGGCTCACGGAATATCTCGCGCGGTATCCACGCCAGCTATCGGGCGGTCAGCGCCAGCGCGTCGCGATGGGACGCGCCATTGTGCGCAAGCCCCAGGTGTTCCTGTTCGACGAGCCGCTATCGAATCTCGACGCGAACCTGCGCGTAGCGATGCGCACTGAGATCAAGGCGCTGCACCTGCGCCTGAAGACAACCTCGATTTATGTCACGCATGACCAAATCGAGGCGATGACCATGGCCGACAAAATTGTGGTGATGAACGCCGGCCGCGTCGAGCAGATCGGTTCGCCGCTCGAACTCTACGACAACCCGGTAAACCAGTTCGTCGCCGGTTTCATCGGTTCGCCAGCGATGAATTTTCTTGCCGGGCGCATGGCGCGAAATGGCGCGGGGCTGGCGGTCGCAGTGGGCGGCGGGATTCATCTACCGATGCCGATGCGCGCGGAAATCCCCGAGGGCCGCGAGGTGATCGTCGGCGTGCGGCCCGAGCACTTCGCGGTGGATGAAAGCGGCGTAGACGCGAAGGTGGTGGTAGTCGAGCCGACCGGCGCCGACACCCAGATCTTCTGCAAACTCGCGGGCGTGGACGTCACCGCGGTGGTGCGCGAACGTCACGACTTTCAGCCGGGCGCGGCAGTCCGGCTCAAGCCGATGCTCACGTTTCTTTTCGATCCCACGAGCGGAGCGCGGCTGACATGATAACGTTATATTCACCCCCACTGAACGGAGGAGACCATGAGCAATATCAAAAGACGTGACTTCCTGAGAGTATCTGCCGGCCTCGCCGCCGCAGCCGCGAGTGGCGTGCCGCTGCTCGCGCGGGCGCAGGGTAAAGCGCCCGCAATGACGTGGAAGCCCGAGAAAGGCGCGAAGCTGCGCGTACTGCGCTGGAAGCGTTTCGTGCAAGGTGATGAAGATCTGTGGATGCAGAATACAAAAAAATTCAGCGAGCAGTCCGGCGTAGAAGTCCGCGTCGACAACGAGGGATGGGAGGACGTGCGTCCGAAGGCGGCAGTGGCCGCCAACGTTGGCTCCGGCCCCGACATCATCCTTTCGACGTTCGACGACGCCAATCTGTATCCTGAAAAGCTGCTCGACGTGACGGATGTCGCCGATTACCTGGGCAAGAAATACGGCGGCTGGT
>DASYSI010000124.1:0-6728 GCA_036003485.1 Burkholderiales bacterium
ACGCGACGCCATCGATGCGGTCGCCGTCGAGATTGAGTGCGAGCCTGATGTGATCGCCGCACAGCGGGTTATGCCCCTCTGCCGTATGGCTGGCGTGCTCGAGCGTGCCGTAATTGCGCGGCTTCCTGTTATGGTCGAGGATCACTTCCTGGTACAGCGCTCTGGAGTCCGCCATTTATGCAAATACCTTCTGCACCGCGCGGATGCCGGCGATCAGCGCATCGACTTCCGCCATATTGTTGTAGAAAGCAAACGACGCGCGCGACGTTGCGGGCACCTTGAAGCGCTGCATCACCGGCTGCGCGCAGTGGTGGCCGGTGCGCACCGCGATGCCTTGCTGGTTAAGCAGTGTGCCGACGTCGTGCGGATGCACCCCATCGACCGCGAACGACAGCACCGCGGCCTTTGCTGCGGCGGTGCCGATGATGCGGACACCCGGCATGCGTTTTATCTGTTCGGTCGCGCAGTCGAGCAGCTCGAGCTCGTGCATGGCAATGACATCCATGCCGATCGCCGACAGATAATCGACTGCGGCGCCAAATCCGATCGCGGCTGCGATCGGCGGCGTACCCGCCTCGAACTTGTGCGGTATCGTGTTGTAAGTCGTCTTCTCAAAGGTCACCGACAGGATCATGTCGCCGCCGCCTTTGAACGGCTGCATGCGCTCGAGCAGTGCGGCCTTGCCATAGAGAATGCCGATTCCGGTTGGACCGCATAGCTTGTGGCCCGACATCGCATAGAAGTCGCAATCGAGGTCCTGCACATCGACTTTCATGTGCGGCGCGGCCTGCGCGCCGTCGATCAACACGGGCACGCCGCGCGCATGCGCAAACGCGATCATGTGCTTGACCGGATTGACGGTGCCGAGAGCGTTTGACACGTGAAGCACACCGACGAATTTGGTGCGATCGCTGAAGAGAGACTCGTATGCGTCGATCAATAGCTCGCCTGCGTCGTTGATCGGCACGACCCGGATCTTCGCGCCTTTTTCCTCCGCCAGCATCTGCCACGGCACGATGTTCGAGTGGTGCTCGAGGGTGGTCAATATGATTTCGTCACCGGCGCCGATAAACTTGCGGCCGTAACCGTGCATCACGAGGTTGATTGAATCGGTGGTGCCACTGGTGAACACGATCTCCCGCTCTTCGCGCGCATTGACGAAGCGCTGCAGCTTGCGGCGTGCTTCTTCGTACTCGGCGGTCGCGATCTCGGACAGGGTATGCACCGCGCGGTGTATGTTCGCGTGCTGCGCGCTCTGGTAGCGCACCAGCCGGTCGATCACCGCCTGCGGCATTTGGCTTGAGGCCGCGTTGTCGAGGTAAACCAACGGTTTGCCATCGAACTTGAGCTTCAGGATCGGAAAATCGGCGCGGATTCGTTCGACGTCGAACGCCTGCGGGCGGGCCCTGAGTGCGGTCTGGATTGCGGTCATGATCAGTGGTTGGTTTGTGCGAGCACAATCTGCTCGAGGCGGTGCTTAAGCGTTGGGACCGGGATACGATCGATAATCTCGGCGCCGAACGCATACGTCAGCAGGTTGCGCGCCGCGGCATCCGACAGCCCGCGGCTGCGCAGGTAAAACACTTCCTCTCCTTCGAGCTGACCGACAGTTGCGCCGTGCGCGCACTTGACGTCATCAGCAAAAATTTCCAATTGCGGCTTGGTATCGATGCGCGCCTTGCCGGTCAAGAGCAGGTTGCGGCTCGATTGCGATGAGTCGGTGCGCTGCGCGCCGGGACGCACTATGATCTTGCCGTTGAAAACCGCATGCGCGGCGCCATCCACGATGCACTTATGCAATTGACGGCTGGTACCGTTAGGCTGCGCGTGATCGATGCACGAGTGAGTGTCGGCGAGTTGGCTCCCGGCTATCAAGGCGAGCCCGTCTACCGTGCATTCCGCGCCTGCGGCCGCCTGCACCACGTTCAGATCGTAGCGCGAAATTCGTGCGCCGAGCGCAACGCTGACCGACTGGTAACGGCTTGCGTGCGCGAGCGCTACCGCACAGCTGGAGATGTGGAATGCCGCGCCGTTTTCGCGCTGCACGCGCACATGGTTCAAATGCGCGTTGTCCGCAATGACAATCTCGCTCACCGCGTTGCTGAAATACGCCTCATCGGTCAGCGCGACATAGTCCTCGATCAGCGTTGCCGAGCTGCCGGATTGGGCGACCACCAGGCAGCGCGGATAGCTCGCAGTTCCTTTCTGCGTCGCGATAAACAGCAGATGCAGCGGCGCCCTGACCGAAGTATTGTCCGGTACCAGGATCAATGCGCCATCATGCAGAAATGCGGTGTTAAGCGCGGTGAATACGTTGCCGTGGAATTGGGCGTAGCGGCCGAGATGCGGCGCTATCTGCGCGCCATGTCTGGCCATGCCCGCGGCCAGATTCTCCATCACAATACCCGCATTGTTGAATGAAAGCTCTGGCGCGTACACGCCGTCGACGAACACGAGCCGCGCGCCGGGTTCGGGCAATGTGAAATGTTCTATCCTGCCAGCATCAAGCGATGGCGCATTGCGCGTCGGTTGAAATGGAATTCTGGTCAGCGGCGATATGTCGGTGAAGCGCCACTCCTCGTCGCGCGTGGTCGGCACCGTCAATGCGCCGACGCGGTCGACCGCGTCCGCGCGCAGGCGATTCAGCCATGCGTGCGCGGGCGACGAAAAAGCCGCGGACAAATCCGGGCGTCCTGTCAGCAAACCCGCCAGATAGCTGTTTGAAATCGTCGCGCTCATGCTCTCGCTGCGACCTCCGCCTTGTATGCGGCGCTGACCCAATCGTAGCCGCGCGTCTCAAGTTCGACTGCGAGAGTCTTGCCGCCGGTCTTGATGATGCGACCGCCATCCATTACGTGGACATAATCGGGCACGATGTAGTTGAGCAGCCGCTGGTAATGCGTCACCAGCACGATCGCATTGTCCTTGTGGGCGAGCTGATTGACGCCGCCGGCAACGACCCGCAGCGCATCGATGTCGAGACCCGAATCGGTTTCGTCGAGAATGCCGAGCTTAGGCTCGAGCAGCGCCATCTGCAGGATTTCGTTGCGCTTCTTTTCGCCGCCGGAGAACCCCTCGTTGACGCTGCGGTCGAGAAAGTCCGGATTCATCTCCAGGAGTTTCATTTTTTCGCGCACGAAATCGTCGAACTCGAGCGGATCGAGCTCTTCTTTGCCGCGCTGTTGCTGCACCGTGTTATAGGCGAGGCGCAGAAACTGGCTGTTGGCCACACCCGGGATCTCGACCGGATACTGGAAGCCGAGGAACAGTCCTGCACGCGCGCGCGCTTCGGGCGCAAGCTCAAGCAGGTTCTTGCCTTCGAACTCGACCGTGCCGCCGGTGACTTCGTACGCGGGATGGCCGGCAAGCACTTTGGCGAACGTGCTCTTGCCCGAGCCGTTCGGGCCCATGATCGCGTGCACTTCACCGCTGTTGACGGTGAGATCGATGCCCTTGAGGATCTCGATGCCGTTAACCGTCGCGTGCAGGCCGCGCACTTTGAGCAGCGTTGTGCTGTCTTGGTAGATCATCCGACGCTTCCTTCGAGTTTCAGACCGAGCAGCTTCGTCGCCTCGACCGCGAATTCCATCGGCAACTGCTGGAACACGTCCTTGCAGAACCCGTTGATGATCATCGACACCGCTTCCTCGGCGCCGATGCCGCGCTGCGCGAAATAGAACAGCTGATCTTCGCCGATCTTCGATGTCGATGCCTCGTGCTCGACTTTCGCGCTCTGGTTGTTCACCTGGATATACGGGAAGGTATTGGCGCCGCACTGGTCGCCGATCAGCATCGAATCGCATTGCGAGTAATTGCGCGCACCGGCGGCGGTGGGAGCGATCCGCACTAAGCCGCGATAGCTGTTGTTGGAATGGCCGGCGGAAATACCCTTGGCTACAATGGTGCTGCGCGTGTTCTTGCCCATATGAACCATCTTGGTGCCGGTGTCGGCCTGCTGGTGGTGATTGGTGAGCGCAACCGAATAGAACTCGCCGACCGAGTTGTCGCCGCGCAATACACAGCTCGGATATTTCCACGTGATCGCCGATCCGGTTTCGACCTGCGTCCACGAGATTCGGGAATTGACGCCTTTGCACAACCCGCGCTTCGTGACAAAGTTGTAAATACCGCCGACACCGTTCGCGTCGCCCGCGTACCAATTCTGCACGGTCGAATACTTGATGTCGGCATTGTCGAGCGCAATCAGTTCGACCACTGCCGCGTGCAGCTGGTTGGTGTCGAACTTGGGCGCGGTGCAGCCTTCGAGATACGATACCGACGCGCCTTCTTCGGCGATGATCAGCGTGCGCTCGAATTGGCCCGACTCCTGGGTGTTGATGCGAAAGTAAGTCGACAAATCCATCGGGCATTTGACACCCTTCGGAATAAAACAAAACGAGCCGTCGGTAAAGACCGCGGAATTAAGCGCGGCGTAGTAGTTGTCGCCGACCGGCACCACGCTGCCGAGATACTGCTTCACGAGCTCCGGATGATCACGCACGGCGTCCGAGATCGAACCAAAAATGATTCCGACTTCGGCAAGTTTCGCCTTATAGGTCGTCGCTACCGACACGCTGTCGAATATCACGTCGACCGCGACGCCCGCGAGCTTCGCGCGCTCGTTCATCGGCACGCCGAGTTTCTCGAATGTGCGCAACAGTTCGGGATCGACCTCGTCCATGCTGGCGAGCGTCTTTTTCGGCTTCGGCGCCGAGTAATAGCTGATCGCCTGAAAATCGATCTTCGGGTAATGTACGTTAGGCCATTTCGGCTCTTCCATCGTAAGCCATTGCTGGAACGCCTTGAGCCTGAACTCGAGCAGCCACTCGGGCTCGTTCTTCTTGGCCGAGATCAGGCGGATAGTATTTTCGTTCAACCCCTTGGGCGCGATATCGGACTCGATGTCCGTGACAAAACCGTGCAAATAGGGTTGATTGACAAGATTTTGAAGTACCGTGCTCATGATTTATCGCTCATCGTTTCAGATTGTCGTGATGCAATTTCGCATCAAGTTTCGAGTCTCGAGCAAGCTCTGGACTAGGCGCCTTCGGTCGGAACTTTCACGTTGAAGCTCTCGCCGCAACCACAGGTGCTGTCGACGTTCGGATTGTCGAATCTGTATGTCTGCTTGAGGCCTTCCTTGACGAAATCGAGCCGCGAACCGTCGAGAAACGACAGACTGTCGGCATCGACTACTACTTTCGCGTTATTCAGCTCGAACATCCGATCGCCGGCACGCACATCATCGGCATAGTCGAACGTGTAAGCAAAGCCGGAACACCCGACTTTTTTCACGCCGACGCGCAACCCCAGTCCTTTACCGCGCTTTGCAAGCTGGTTGCGAATTTGTTTGGCTGCACTTTCAGTCAATATGATTGCCATTACATGCCTCGCTCAAGATCAAACCGCAATTGCGGTTAATCGCATCAGTCGTGTCAATACCCCGCTCAAAGCGTGCAGAAACTCTTCGATCTGCGCCGCAGTGTTGTCTTTGCCCAGGCTCAGACGCACTGCGCTGCGCGCGAGTTCAGGAGCAACACCCATCGCGAGCAGCGTCGCCGAGGGCTCTGGATTTGCGCTCGAACACGCGGCTCCGCTCGCCACTGCAAAGCCCGCCTTGTCGAGTTCGACCACCAGTGTTTCGCCTTCGACGCCGGAAAACGCGAAATAACTCGTATTCGGAATGCGCGGCGTGCCGGCGCAAAAAACTACGGCCCCCAGTTGCGCGAGCCCGCGTTCGAACTGGTCCCGCATGGCGGCAAGCCGCGGCGCAAGATCATGCATGCGTCGCGCCGCGAGCTCGCATGCCGCGCCGAATCCGACGATGCCTGGCACGTTCTCGGTGCCGGAACGCAGTCCGTGCTCATGTCCACCACCGTCGACAAGCGGCTTCAGCTCAATGCGCTTGTCGAGAACCAGTGCGCCCACGCCTTTCGGTCCATAGATCTTATGCGCCGACAGCGTCATCGCATGCACGTTGAGTGCGTTGAAATCAACGCTGATTTTGCCGAGCGCCTGCACCGCGTCAGTATGCATCCAGGCCCGCGCCGCGCGCGCTTTTTCCGCAACCGCGGCGACGTCCTGAATCGCGCCGGTTTCGTTGTTCGCCAGCATCACCGAGACGATGCGAGTCGGCTGTGTGAGCGCCTGATCCAAATCGGCGAGGTCGACGCGGCCGTCGGCGTCGACCGCGAGCTTGCGGACTTTCCAGCCGGTGCGCGCGAGCTCGTGCGCCGGTTTTGCTACACATGGGTGTTCGATCGCACTCACCGCGAGTTGGCTGGGATTGAACATGGCCGCAGCGCCCTTGATAAATGCGTTGTTCGATTCAGTGCCGCCGCTGGTAAAAATCACCTGCGTCGGCTGCACGCTGATCGACGCTGCAACCTGCTCGCGCGCATGATTTACCGCTCTGCGCGCCAATGTGCCGAACTCGTGCCGGCTCGACGCGTTGCCGTATTGTTCACGCAAGTACGGCAGCATCTCCGCCAGAACCTTCTCGTCGAGCGGCGTGGTTGCGTTGTGATCGAAATAAATGTGCGTCATGACGGCATGATAAAAAGTTAGGCCGACAACACGGGACTGCGCTCGCGTTTGGGCATTGAATCGCGCATATCGCGCACCTGGGCCACGCCGTTTTGTTTGGCTTTTTGCTCATCGACCAGATGTTTGAGCGTGACCGCACCCAGATAATCGAAGATGCGCTGATTAAGATTGGCCCATAAGTC
>DASYSI010000125.1:0-4013 GCA_036003485.1 Burkholderiales bacterium
GGACGCATCGGCGTGACATCGGCGCTGCGCATTTCTGCGTTTTCCGACTTCCATTCAGCCACCAGTTGCTGGACGCGGTTGGCCCAGTCGCTTGTTTTGGATGATGCCGGCTTGGCAGCGTCAATCATGCGCCGCAGCGTAACCTTGGCGTCGCCCAGTATCGATACTGTGTTGGGATAATTGCGGCCGAGCTCTTCGGGATCGATGTCGAGCTGGATTACTTTCGTGCCGGTCGGCGGAAACATCCAGTTGTTGGTGACCTGCCCGCCGGTATGGCTGCCGATAAAGAATACGAGATCGGACTGCGCCAGCGCGCGGTTGGCGCAGTCGCGCGAATAGGCGCCCGGCACGCCGGCAAGAAGGGGATGAGTTTCGATCATCGTCGCTTTGGCGTTGAGCGAGGTGGCCACTGGGATGCCGAGCTTTTCGGCCAGTTCCACGACTTCGCGCTGCGCTTCAGAGCGGATCACCCCACCGCCGGCGACGATCATCGGCCTCGATGCTGCGGCGAGCGCCGCAAGCGCATCGCGAACGCGCTGCATTTCCGGCTCGGGGCGGAACGCCGGGACGCGCCGGTAAGCGGTTTCGACCAGCGGATCGAACTCGGCTTCCTCCTCGGTCATCTGGCCCAGATGGCTCTGGATGCGAAGGTGCACCGGACCCGGCGCGCCCGAAGTCGCGACGCGAAATGCCTGCCGCAGCAGGTCAGGCATACGCGCGACGCTGTCGACTTGCGCGTTAAATTTGGTCAGCGCGTCAAACTGCGTTACATCATCGACTTCCTGATACGCATGGCGGTAGCGCGATTGCGCGGTCGGACCGCCGGTGATCGCGATAATCGGCGCACCCGCCATGAAGCCGTCGCGCAGCCCCGCCGCGAGGTTCGACGCGCCTATCATCTGCGCCATGCAGACGCCCGGCTTTCCGCTCGCGCGGGCATAGCCATCGGCCATATAGGCAGCCGCCTTCTCGCCATGTACCATCACGCGACGAATGGGCATGTCTTCCATCTCGGCGAAGGCTTTGAGCATGAACGCCGGAACAAAAAAAATGTGCGTGACACCATAGCCCTGCATCATTTCGGCGAACAGCCGCGCCCCTGTCATTTTCGGCATTTCGTTTTCTCCCTTGGTTAGGCGGCGATATTACATTTTAAAATCGCTTCGCGCGACCGCGCGCAACGCTCATCTGCGCTTGCGTGCAATCTGCCGCGATCTTCCCGGCGCTGGCTTCGCGCGTTGCCTGAGAATCGAATGAACCACCGCGGTGTCCATTTTTGCGTAGCCGCTCTTCATCGCGGCATCGTAAAAACGCCTGCTCAGCGTGAACAGCGGCGTCGGACAGCGAAGCCGTGCGGCAAACGCCCTGATGATCGCGATATCCTTCTGGTAGACGTCTACTTTCATGGTCGCCGGCAGATAGCTGCGCTTGATCATCAGCGGCCCGCGCACTTCGAACATGCGCGAAGTGCCTGCGCCGTCCCTGATGACGCGATACATGAGTGCAGCATCAACGCCTGCGCGCTCGGCAAGAACGAATGCCTCCGCGGTCGACAGGTTGTGTATCGTGACGAGCAGATTCGCGATGTATTTGAGCTTGGACCCGGTACCGAAAGCGCCGCAATAATAGGAATTGCGCGCGAAACCCGCGAATATCGGCCGGCAGCGCGCGCACGCCGCGCGCTCGCCGCTCGCGTATATTACGATGTCCTTGACAGCGGCTTGTGCGCCGGTGCCGCTGATCGGACAATCGAGCAGAATCACGCCGGTTTCTTCAAAGCGTCGGCGCGCGCGCTCCTTGACTTCGAGCGGCAGCGTGCTGGCTTCGATGACAATGGTTCCGCGCCGCGCGCCAGCCGCGATTCCGTTGGTGCCGAACAGCGCCGCTTCGAACGCCGCCACTGAAGGCAGGGACGTGATCAACACGCGCGCCGCAGCCGCCACCGCCGCGGGAGATGCGACGGCGGTACCACCGAGCCGGCGCAGCGCTGCGAGTCTGGCCGCGGCCACGTCATAACCGACGACCGGCATGCGCGCCGCGCGCAGGTGTTTGGAGAATGCGCCTCCCATGATGCCGAGACCGACGATCCCGACGGCTTTTGCACTGCTGCGTTTCGTATTCACGACGGGACTCCCCGGAGACTTGTCGATGCGGCATAACGGCTGCAGGCGCCTATGATTACAGCATGTCGTTCGCGAGCGCAACCCCGGTTCGCAATGAATGCAGTCGTTTGATTCCCTATAATGAGAACCTTACCCCGTACTTAACTTAGCTTCACGCACCACGCTATACTCCGAGGTGGCCGGCACCGCGCTGTGCACCTGCCGTGTCGAATTCATGTAAAAGAGGAAGCTCTTGAAGCAGATCAATGTAGGAATCATCGGCACCGGCTGGTGCGGCGGTATCCGCGCGGAGACCTGCGCCAGACACCCGCTCATTAAAAGCCTGCATCTCGCTGAAACCCGTCCCGAGCGGCTTGCCGAAGTCGCCAAATCCACCGGCGCACAAACCGCGACTGCCGATTATCAGCAAATCATCGGCGATGAGACGATAGACGCCGTCATGATTTCGGCCACACCCGAGCATTTGCATTACCCGATGGCGCGCGACGCATTGGCGGGCGGCAAGCACGTTTTTCTCGAAAAACCGATCGCGCTCGAATTGCACGAAGCTGATGAGCTTATCGCGATCGCGCGCAATAGCGCGCTCAAGTTCACGATCGGGTATTCGCAGCGCTTTAACCCGAAGTTCGCTTATGTGAAGAAGTGTGCGACCGACGGAACCCTCGGCAAGCCGGTCAGCGCGCTCGTGAGCCGGCATATTGGTCGTGGCCTAGGCAAAAAAATAACCGGCAGAAGCAAGCTCTCTCCCGCCGCGATGGAGGCGACGCACGATCTCGATTTCATACTGTGGTGTCTCGAGCCAGCCAGACCGGTGCGGGTGTACTCGCAGGTCAATTACGGCGCAATGAAGGCGGCGAGCGGAGCCGATGTTCCCGATACGCAATACATTACCGTCACCATGGACAGCGGAGTGTCGTTCGTGATCGGCGCAGGCTGGAGTCTGCCCCCCGCGTATCCCAATTTCGCGATGACGTGGATAGAGTTCATCGGTACTGAAGGCGCACTGTTCATCGACGATACCCATCGCGACACGATGCTTACGACCATGCAAACAGGCATCGTGCATCCGATTTCGACCATGCCTGGCGAGCGCGTCGAGCATACCTATGCCGGACCGATGGAAGCCGAAACGGTGCATTTTATCGAGGCCGTGGCGTGCGACCGCCCGGTGCTCGTCACTCCCGAGCAGGCGCGGCAGGTCATGGAAGTTTATATCGCCGCTGACCTTTCGGCCGAACGCAACGAGCCCGTTTCGCTGCCGCTGCCCGAATCGCGCCACATCGCGGTTGCCGCCGGGGGCGGGCGTTGAGAAAACAACCGCGCAAGATCGGACTCGCGATCGTCGGCGCAGGACGCGTGGGTCTCATTCGTGGAGAGCTTGCCGCGCGTCATCCCGCGGTCGAATGGATAGGCATCGCAGAAAAAAACCCGGAGCGCGCCAAGCTCGTCGCCGGCAAGGTGGGTGCTGAGTTTGTAACCGCCGATTTTCGCGAGCTGATCGAGCGTCAGGAAGTCACCGCGGCGGTGATTTCCACCGATGAGCACCTGCACGTCGACCCGGTGCTCGCATGCGTCGCACGCGGACTGCCCATGATGATCGAAAAACCGCTCGCGACCGACCTTGCCGAATCGCAGATGGTGATGGACGCAATCGAAAAATCCGGTGTCGATGCGGTGATTGGTTACACGCAACGCTTCCGGCGCCGCTGGCTCGTGGCGAAAGAAAAAGTCCGTACCGGCGCGCTCGGCGAAGTGACCATGGTCACTTCGCGCGCGTTCATGAACCGGCTGGTTGCGATCGACAACTACCAGCGCTCCGACAATCGGTCGGAAATTTCGCCGATGGTGATTTCCGGTACGCACGCGCTCGACGTGGTGATGTGGCTGATG
>DASYSI010000126.1:0-3259 GCA_036003485.1 Burkholderiales bacterium
GGGCTGAACCCGACGCGCAAGAAAAAGCCGGCGCGCTACGCCGGCTTTTAAGTTGTTGCGGATCTGCGCCTGGATTATTTCTTCATCATCTCACTGTCTTTAGGCGGCTCGGATTTCATGGCATCGGGCGCGGGCGCGGGGGCAGGCGCGGGAGCCTCAGAGGGTGCCGGAGTGACCTTAGGGGCTTCTTTGACCGGAGGAGGCGGAGCAGGGGGCGCGGGTTTTTCGCCGCACGCAGTCAGGCCGACCGCGACGAAAGCCGCAACCAGAAGTGAATGATTCATTTTTTTTCCTTTAAATAGAGGTTGAAAACAAAGTAAACAGCACCATCCGGCCGTCGAAATCAGTGGCGACCACGGGTGAAATTGTATTCCGATTTGTACCCGATTTCCAGCGCCGGCGACTACAAGCCAAGGGTGGTCGCGGCGATTGCCGGACACGACGCTTGCCAGATTTCCTCGAAGCGCTTGATCAGAAGGCGGGTGTTCGCAACATCACCGATCGATAGCGTGCCACGCACGTTGTCGTAATGAAAGCGATGCACAAAGACCGTATCGTCGGCGACCGCGAATGGATCATAGACGCGACGCGCGGCAGGCAACGTCTGATGTATGCTCATGGCATGACTGAAGTACTTCAGCAGCATCATCAGCCGCGGGCAGTCGCGGGTGATATTCCCCGTTTCATGCAGAACGATGTAAATGCGATTAGTGCGCCGGGCCAATAGCAACTGCCGCATCAGCTCGCAGCGTTGGGGCGAATTAAAAGCCCGCCCGAGATTCTTATCGAAGATCCGAACGATGTGAGCCGCGTTCGCGAGCAGTTCATCGAGCGCTTGATCGTGAGCGGCTGTCCCGTCGAGCTCGCGCTCACCGGGCATGCGCTCGGGCGGAACGGGTTGCATAGCGGCGAGGACTATAAATTTGGGGATTCAATGCCGACCTTAATATAGCCGGAGCCATACCAATGGTAAAGCAAGTCGAGAATCCTGCGCTCTATCGGCATACCCGGCGGCAGGCCGCGCTCATCGGCGAGCCGGCGCAGGACTCGACGCAGGGCTGCCTTCGCGATCACCGATTCGCCGTTGATGAAAACCATGCTGCCGCAAAACAGCATGCGGCTTTTAAGATCGAGTCGGATGCCGCGCGCACGGGCAAGCCGTGCGAATCCCGCAACCGGCATACGTTGCATGCGCTCGAATGCGAGATTCGCGCGCGGCTCGGTCAGGTATTCGCCGAGGCAGCGCACGATATCGGTTTGGTTCCAGCGTATCGCATTCACCATGGCGCTCACCTGACCCAGCATCGCTTTTCCGATTGCTGCGGGATGACGCTGCGGTTTAAGCCCGGGATCGCGGTAGTCGTCGCCCAACTTTAAATGATCGTGCAAAAAATCCAGAAACCGGCCTGCCATTTCCTGCCGGCTTGGTGCTTTGAAACCGAGCGACCAGGTGATGCACTCTCCGAGGGCAATACCATGGTGGGCATAATTAGGCGGCAGATAAAGCAGGTCTCCACTTTGTGAATTCCACTCGCACTGCGGCCGGAAACGGCGCAGAATTTTGAGCGGCACACCCTCGATGAGCGCAAGCTCCTGCTGGTCGCTGATTTGCCAGCGCCGCGCTCCCAAACCTTGCAGCAGGAATACGTCATAGCTGTCGTAATGCGGACCCACGCCGCCGCCGGGCGCGGCATAACTCACCATGACATCGTCGTGACGCGCGTAAGGCACGAAGCGGAAGCGTTTTTGCAGCTCGCGTGCCGCGCCCACGAAGTTTTCGACGCCATTGACGAGCAATGTCCAGTTGCGCGGCGGCAGCTGCGCAAAATCGCGGCGTCGAAACGGTCCATGCTCCAGGCGCCACGCCCTGCGCGTGCCAATCACCAGGCGGGACTCGACATCGTCGCGGCACGCAAGCTCGATCAGGCGCGCGCGATCAATTGCGCGCTCCAGCCGCGGCAATACCCCGCGTGCGAACATCGGGCTTTTTTGCCAGAACCCGCTTAAAAAACGCCGTGTCTCTGGTGCGCCGAATAGATTGTTTGTCATGATCCAATTATAACTTGCTGATTCCAATTGCTCGCGCGCGCTGAAGCAAGGGGCGGCTGCCCGGACTGCGCGTTTTTTTACGCGCGTTCATCTGCGGTACTGACAGCCGGAGTACTTTGTTACAATTATTCGCCAGTGGTCTCGACGAGTTGCGGAGTGGTCAATGCTGCAAGTGGGTCAATCGGCGCCGGGCTTTGAGTTGCCGGATGCCGACATGGAAATGGTCAGCCTGAGCGGTTTCAGAAATCGCAATAATGTCGTGCTGTATTTTTATCCCAGAGACGATACGCCAGGCTGCACCATCGAGGCGATCGACTTTACCGACCAGCAGGATAGTTTCAACCGCCTCAATACGATCGTGCTCGGTGTGAGCATGGATGATTGTCTGAGTCATGGCTCGTTTCGCGACAAACACGGTCTCTCGGTGCGGCTGCTGGCGGATGTCGACGGCGATGCATGTCGCAGTTACGGTGTGCTGCAGGAAAAAGAGCACGACGGCAAGAAGCGAACGTGCATCCAGCGCTCGACGTTCATTATCGATAAGCGCGGCATGCTCAAGCACGCGCTCTATGGCGTCGGCGCGCGCGGCCACGCCGCCGAAGTGCTGGGATTATTGAGAAACATGGAAAAATGCAAGTCGCGCAAAATACCGTAGTGTCGCTGCATTATGAGCTGCTCGACTCGCAGGGCCGGCAAATCGAGAAGACCGATGACCCGATCGAATATCTACACGGCGGTTACGACGGAATATTCTCGCTCGTCGAGCAGGCCCTGGAGGGTAAAAACATCGGCGAATCGTGCGACGTTTATATGCAACCGGCCGACGCGTTCGGCGAGTATGACGCGAGTCTCGTGCACGTCGAAGCGCGCGCCAAGTTTCCTGCCCAGATCGAAATCGGAATGCGTTTCCAGGGGGATACCGAAGGCGCGGATGAGACGCTGATTTATACGGTAACCGATATTGCCGACGAAAAAGTCGTGGTCGATGGCAATCATCCGCTTGCCGGAATGGCGCTGCGTTTTCTCGGCACGGTCACAGCGGTGCGGGCCGCGACCGACGAGGAAACCGAGCACGGCCACGTGCACGGCGCGCATGGTCACCATCACTGACACTAGCAGGCTGATGCAGAACCCGCTGGGAGCCGCGTTTGCACGAAAAGTGCTCAGATGCAAGGCGCGCGACGAAGGTCGAACGCTCGTTCTGTTCGAC
>DASYSI010000127.1:0-3587 GCA_036003485.1 Burkholderiales bacterium
TACGCGTTGATGCAACGCGTTAAGCAGCATGCGCCCTATGCACAGCTGCGGCAACGTTGGCTGTGGCAGTGGAATTGTAAGGATATGACGGCGACCAACAGGATGGGCAAAGCGATCAAGAACGCGAAAATTCGCGAGGAATTATTCACGGAGGTCTCAAATGCGAAAAAAACTGAGTGTCGTGGTGATCAGCATCACGCCGTTCGACGACGAAGGCCGGCTCGATGAAGCAGCGTTACGCCAGCATTTGCGCAGACTGCGCGATGCAGGCGTATCGGTTTATGTGGCCGGCAGCGGCAGCGGGGAAGGCTACGCGCTCACGTTCGAAGAGCGCGAGCGCGTGTTCGAAATCTCCGTCGAAGAGCTCAAAGGAAGAGTCCCGGTGCGCGCCATGGGCTGCGAGCCTCATCTCGAGAGCGAGATGGTGGAGTTTCTGCGGCGCGCCGAGCACAACAAGCTCGATGCCTGCCAGATTTTTTCACTCGACATCGGACACTCGGCCAAGCCGAGACCGCAGGAGCTCGAGAAATACTATTCCACCGTTATCGATTCGACTTCGATCCCGGTTTACCTCTCGAGCCATTACTCCGCGGGCTACTTCCTGCCCCTCGATCTGATCGAGCGGCTCGTTGACCGTTTTCCAACCATCGCCGGCGTGGCGTACGGCGGGCCTGATGTTATGTACATCGATGAACTCATCCGGCGTGTCGGCGATCGCGTTGAAGTGCATTGTGCGGGCGCTGCGAATGCGGTATCGGTGCTTGCCCTCGGCGGCAACGGCTTCATGGGCGGCGAAGGCAATCTGTCCCCGCTGCTCGTGCAGTCCGTAATTACGTCGTTCGAAGCCGGGGATCTGGAACGGCTGCGCGAGTCGTTTTCCAAGCTGATGGCTTTCACCTCCACGCAGAAGGCCTACGGGGGCAGCTCGATGCGTGCGATGAAGCCGCTGCTCAACGCTTACGGACTGCCCGGCGGGACCCTGCGTCCACCGCGGCTGCCGATTACGCCCGCCGAGCTGGAGAAAGTGATCGCGGCTACGGTCAAGCTCGACCTGCCGGGCTTGCCGCCGCTTCCGCGCCAGCCATGAGGATGGCCAACACCGGAGCAAGCAACAATGATTGATCGTCGCACTTTCCTGTCGTCGCTTACGGGTGCGCTCGCCGCACTGGCCGCGGCGGGCGTCCGGTCGGCGGAGCGCGCGGACGAGGTTTCGCCGCGCCCCGGAATACGCTGCGCTCCTTCCGGGCTACGGCGCTCCAACCGGGTGTGGTCGCAGCGGGGTTTTGCACCCGATCTAGTTGAAACGCGGGTTTGAGGGTGCTATTGCAGATACCCTGCGCCGCTTAGCTAGATCCGCGTCATCTCCAGCAGCGCGCCCGCTTTCGGCATCTCGTCGAGCGCCCACAACTGGCGCAGCAGCGCGTCGGTCTTCTGCGCCGACAACTGCCGGAGCACGAGCGAGCGGAATTTCTCCTCGATTTCGGCGTCGGTCATCGGGTTCTTGAAGTGCCCGCGGTGGTACTCGACCCGCGTTGTTTTGCGCGCGCCGGACTTCAGCACGAGTTCGAGCTCGCACAGATTGCCTTCGCGCTGGAGACGGTCGGCCTCATCGGATTTAATGACCTTCACGCGGCCGACCAGATCGAGCAGGCGCTGGTTGTTCAGGAATTCGTCCTCGTAATGATGCTCGTCGATGGTGCCGTACATCAGCACCACGCCGGTTGCATACGGAATGCTGTGATCGGCGGTTTCGCGCGTCTGCGGCCGCCATTTGTCGCGCGTGGCGGCCATGGCCCTGATCGAATTGCTCGACACGTGCAGGTTGATCTCGCCAATCTCGCCGGTGTCGGAAAAGAACGTGCGTGATTCGGAGGCCGCCTGCGCCACGGTCTGCGCGTACTGGCCGAGCGCGAAGCGCTTGGTCAGCGAGCGCATGATGCCGAACGGCTCGCCCAGTTTCGGCAGCGTGAACGGCTTCATTTTCGCCATGCTGAAGAATCCGTCCGATCCCTCGAATACCTGAGCCGGTCCAGTCATGCCAGCCTGTGCGAGCTGGGCGGCGAAGATCGCCTTGCGGCTCGCTTCCGCGCACGAGCAGGCTTTCCAGTTTGAAAGCACCCCGCGCCGGGTCTGGGCCACAGAGGCGCAGTTGGCTACGCTGAGCGAAATCGCGTGCACCATCTGTTGCTCCGTCAGTCCCATCAGGCCGCTTGCGCCAACCAGTCCGGCGAAGCCGCCCACCGTGGCATAGTCCATGCTGTGATCCGAATAATTGAACACGTCGCAAACCTTGCAGTACGTCTCGTAGGCAAGTACGGTTGCAAGAATCAGATCGCGGCCGGTCGCGCCCTTGATTTCGGCGACGGGCAGCAGCGCCCCGATGGTGTCGCTCGGGTGGCCGCTGCCGGCGCCGATGTAGGCATCGTTGAAATCCATATAGCGGATCATCACGCCGTTGGCGAACGCCGCGAGCTCAGGGCTGGTCTTGATTCCGCTGCAGATGATGGTGGCGGCGTTGACCGCGCTGACGCCGCGGGCGAGTTTGACTGCAATTTGGGTAGGCTCGGCGCTATAGCCGCCGATCGCGCAGCCCAGCGTATCGATCATGACGCGCTTTACCATGCGCACGACCTCCGGCGGCAGGTCTTCGTATTTGAGCTCCGTCGCGTACCGCGCGAGGGTCTCGGCAATCGACGAGCCAGCGGCGGGGGCCGTCGCGCGCAGCGGCGTTTGAACGGACTCTTGCTGCGCCAGCAGCGGCATCGTCGCCGCGGCGCCGACGCCGGCCGCCGCCACCTGCGTGAGGAACCTGCGGCGCGCCGAGCTTTGACCATCGAGGACCTCGTCGTGCAGTGCTTTTTCCATAAATCCTCCAGGTAAAAATATTTGGTGGCGCGTGGAACGTGGTGAGATGTCGCGGACGCGAAGGCCCAAACGCTTACATTATGAGGGCTGCCACAAGAAACCGGTGATCGCAAGACTTGTTAAGTTCGGTTGCCCCGCATAGAGTGGCTATCCAAAGGAGAGAAGCTCGTGATCCAGCAAGTAGAGGTGGACCCACTCGCCGTACTGGGACGTGCGGCAGCCGGATTGGAACTCGGTAATCTTCCCGAAGAAGTGGTTCAGCGAGCAAAACAGCGCGTGCTCGACACGGTCGGCTGTCTCGTGGCTGGCTACGAGGCGGGAATCGCTGACGAAATCCGCTCATTTGTTTCGGCGCAGGGCGGTTCGGCAGAGGCAACGCTACTCCCGGGTGGGCAGCAGACGACGGTTTCACTCGCAGTCCTCGCCCATGCAACGTACATCCACGGACTCGAACTCTCCGACGCCGCGCCGCGCGGTACCGTGCATCCGGGTAACGAAATCGTCCCCGTAGCCCTTGCTGTCGCGGAGAAATGCAGGACCGGCGGCGCTGCCATCATCCCTGCCATCGTTGCCGGTTACGAAGTTGAAATCCGTTTTGGCAGAGCGGTTTTTCCGAGCGCGTATTACCGCGGCTGGTGGACGCCCGGCATATTCGGCGGGATCGGATCTGCCGTTACCGCAGGCCACATGCTCGGGCTCGATGCGAAGGGCCTGGACAGCAC
>DASYSI010000128.1:0-3273 GCA_036003485.1 Burkholderiales bacterium
AGGCGGGATATCCCATTTCGGCGACCGTCGGGTATTGCGGGACGAAAGGCAGGCGTTTGGCGGTCGTCACCGCAAGCGCGCGCAACGCGCCTTGCCGGACAAACGGCAAAGCGATGCCGAGAGACGCGAAGTAAACCGAGGTTTCGCCTGAGATGACCGAAGTCATCGCTTCGGCGCCGCCTTTGTACGGCACGTGCGTCATGTCGATTCCCGCGTAGCCCTTGAACAGCTCCGCCGCCAGAAACGTCGGCGTTCCGGTTCCTGCGGACGCGTAGTTGATTGCGCCCGGCCTCGATTTCGCGAGCCTGACGAGCTCGCCGATCGATTTCACCGGCAGCGACGGATGCACGACAACCATCGACGGAGTTGAAGCGAGTTGCGTCACCGGCGCAAAATCGCGCGCGAGGTCGTACGCAAGGCTGCGATAAAGACTGACATTGAGCGCGTGGGTCATGCTGATCTGAAACAATGTGTAGCCGTCGGCGGGCGCCCTGGCCGCGATTTCGGCACCGACGTTGCCGCCGGCGCCGGTTCGATTCTCGACGATGACCTGCTGGCCGAAAACCTGGGTCAGTCCGCCGGCGATCATGCGTGCGAGCACGTCGGCGCCGCTGCCGGCCGAACCCGGCACCAGATAGCGCACGACCTTTACCGGATAATGCTGCGCCCAGCCGTGCGCCGCGAACTGGCCAATCAGGCCAATCAGCATGAGCCGCCCTAGACACGAACTAACGGTAGTCACACGCACCCCGCTACTTTGCAACGGCAAAGGATAGCAGAGAAAGGAGATACATCGTTCGCACCGGCTGCAGCGCAAAAGCTTCTTTGTTGTGGGATTAAGGTCGCGGCGATGCAGATCGCGTTTCGTTGCTGAAGTACTGCACGGGAATTGAATCGGATGCCGAAGGTGCATCAATGATGTCATAATTAAATGGCGAACCCGCAACCCGGTAAAAATTATGAATTGTTCACGTTATTTATTTGTCATAGCGGTCGCAGCGGGATTTTCCAATGGCGCGTGGGCGCAGAACTATCCGTCCAAGCCTGTGCGTATGGTGGTGCCGTATCCACCCGGAGGCGGCACGGATATTATTGCGCGACCGCTCGCGCAACGGCTGACCGAGGGCCTGGGGCAGCAGGTCATCGTCGACAACCGCGCCGGCGCCAGCGGCAATCTTGGCATGGAGTCGGTTGCCAAGACGCCGCCCGATGGCTACACCATCGTATTGGCGCTTAATGCGCAATGGGCGGTCAATCCCAGTCTCTATCAAAAACTGCCGTACGACCCGGTGCGCGATTTCGCGCCAATCACGCTGCTCGGCGCCGCGCCCTACCTGCTGGTCGTGCACCCCACGCTGCCTGCAAAGTCGATCAGGGAATTCATTGCGCTCGCGAAATCCAAGCCCAATGAGTTGAGGTTTTCGTCTTCCGGCAACGGCAGCGGCGCGCATCTGGCGGCCGCCATGCTCGACAGCATGACCGGCACAAAAACGACGCACATTCCCTACAAGGGCGCCGGACAGGCGATGCCCGATTTGATCGCGGGGCAGGTTCAATTCAGTTACGTGACTTACACCGCCGCGGGCCCGTTCGTGCGCACCGGCAGACTGCGCGCGCTCGGGGTGACCAGTGCGCGCCGGTCGGCGGCGTTGCCGGACCTTCCGGCTATCTCCGAAGTCGTGCCGGGCTACGACGCGCAGGTTTGGTACGGTATCGCTGCGCCTGCAGGCACGCCGTCAGATATCATTACGCGGCTCAACGGCGAGGCCAAGCGCGCCTTGAACCATCCGGACATGGGCCAGCGCCTGATTACCGAAGCATTCGAGCCCATCGGCAGCACGCCCGAGTACTTGGGCAACTACATCAAAAGCGAAATCGTGCGCTGGGGCGCAATCGTGAAAGCTTCAGGCGCGCAGGTCGATTGATCGATTGATGAACTGAGCGCCGCCGCTTGCTGTCAGATGCGGCAGCGCTCGGCCATCTTCCAGTCGATCTCGACACCAAAGCCGGGGTCATCGCTGAGCCGCAGCACGCCCGCTTCGAGTTCCGGCCGCCGCGTAAACAACTGGTGCCAGAACGGATCGCGCGGAACGCTCGGAAATCCTTCGACGCAGTAGCCATGGGGCAATGCCGCGACGAGATGACCGTGGATTTGCGGATCGTGGTGGTACGCAACCTGTATCCCGTGCGCGAGCGCATACGCGGCGATGCGCAGGCCTTCGGTGAGGCCGCCCGCGCGGGTGCAGTCGAATTGCACGTAGCGTATCGCACCCAGGTCGATCAAGTCGCGCACCGCCCACGAATGCAGCTCGCTCTCACCGCTCGCGAGCGGCACGTTCGTGCACGCAGCGAGCCTCGCCAGACCGCGCACCGAGTCGTACCAATGCAGCGGCTCCTCGAACCAGAATACGTCGTATGGCTCAAAGCTCTTGATCGCGCGCTCTGCTTCTTTGAGCGAGTAGGCGCCGTTGCCGTCGAGCATCAGCGCGGCGTCACCGATGGCCTTGCGCACGCCGCTGACTCTTTTGATGTCGCCGGCGATATCGAGGCCGCCGCATTTCATTTTCACCGTGCGGTAGCCCTGCGCGACGTAAGCCGCCATTTCGTCGATCACCGCGAGCGGCGAACGCCCTTCCTCATAATAACCACCGCTCGCATACGCCGGAACTTCGCGCCGAGCGCCGCCGAGCAGGCGCCAGATCGGCTGTTTGAATGCTTTGCCCTTGATGTCCCACAACGCGAGATCGATGCCCGCGAGAGCCGCCATGATCTGGATGCGCTTGTTCTGCTCGTACTGCGGGCGCACCGTCTCGGCCTTGCCGTCCTCGAGATGCGGGACCGTGAGCATGAATATCCTGTCCCACACCGCTTCGTGCGCAAGCGCGTCCATGCCTTTGATCACATGCTCGAGCTCGATGACGATTTCAGCGATTTCTTTGAGCGGAGTCTTGTTGATCTGACCGATACCCGTAATGCCCTCATCGGTCTCGACTTCGACGAGAACCATGTTGGCGGTGCCCCACGCGCCACGCGACGTCCAGTACACCTTGTCGAGCGGCGTGGAAATGGGATGCGATTTGACGCGCGTTATTTTCATGTCGAGACTTTCCTCATAGCTGCCTATCCTATTCGATCGTGACGTTGTTCTGCCTGACCACTTCAGCCCACTTGAGCGTTTCGCCCCTGACGAACCCGTTGTATTCCTGCGGCGATGGGCTTAACGAGACCGCCATCAGTTGTTTGGCGAAGCGCTCCTTCACTTCAATCCGCTGC
>DASYSI010000129.1:0-7901 GCA_036003485.1 Burkholderiales bacterium
CGGAACCTGGATTGATGGCGAGCGGATTCATCGCGGTACTCGCATTGCGCTGGTCAATGGCGCAGTGTTGGGGTTTGGGCGTGATCGCGGTGAAACGGATTACGATCGCAATCCGGCAATACGTGCTCGGCTCATGCGCCAGGCGGTGGCGCCGGGTGCAAGCTCAACGCCTGTTGCGCCGTCGCGCTCGACGCCCGTAGCGCCGGCTGTCGCCACAGCGTTGCACGCGTCAGGAAAAAAAGTCCCGCTTGCAGTGCTCGCCATCGTCGATGCCTCCGGCAGCCCCCGACGCGATATTCTTAAACTGCCTTTCACGATCGGGCGCGGATCAGCGCAGGACTATGTCGTTCCTGATGCCAACCAGGGCGTATCACGTGAGCATCTGGTCATCGAGGAAATCAATCGCTCCGGCGCGGTAACGTTCAACCGGGCGGTGGGGAAGAACGGGACCTTTGCCGGGAGTCAGGTGCTGCCGGAGCGGTTTATCTGGCGCTTTGATCAGGAAATCGTGCTCGGCGAAAAATGGACGAGCGCGCCGGTCGTGCGCATGTCGTTACGCCACGTGGAGCAGACGGTTTGACCAACGCGACCCCCGTGCATCTTCCGAGCGCGGTCGCTGCCCTGCCGTTGCATCAACAATGGCGATGGCATGGCGGACTGGCCGCAGCGTACGCCTCGGAGGCAGGGCCCGGACATGCGCGCAACGAGGACTGCTGCAGCCACGTTCCTTCGGCGGAACGACCCGGATTTTGCGGCGTTGCCGATGGGGTCGGCGGCGGCGCGCATGGGGAGATTGCGAGTAGCGTCCTGCTCGCACACTGCGCGCAGGCGTCGAAAGAAACGTATTCCGACCCTGCGCGGCTCATCGACTGGTTGACGCGGGCCGATGCGCAAGTGCGCGAGGCGATCGCCCTGCGCACCGATCAGGCGGGTGCGGCGACACTGGCTGCGGCGTGGTTCCCGTCCCAGAGCACGGCCTACCTGCTCAATGTAGGCGATTGTCGCATCTACCATTTGAAACCGCGCAATCAATGTTATGCGATCGAGCAGCTCACGGTGGACCAGACCTATGCGAGTTTCGCGCAACAGCCGCCGCCCAACGGCAGACCCGACGATCCCGCGCGAATGGTCGGCGCAGGTGCCGTCGGTATTCCCCCGGTCGTGAAAGCACAGATACTCGAGCGCGAACTCCTGTTGCTGTGCTCGGATGGTGTGCATAAATTTGTTTCCGATGAGCAGATCACAGATGTCGTCGCGGGAGGACTGAACGAGGGAAATTCGCTGGAAACAATATGCGATGCGCTCGTTCGCACCGCGAAAAAAAACGGCAGTCATGATGACGCAAGTGCGCTTCTGGTGTTGCGCCGTCCCTGGTTCACGCCGCGCTGGGCTTATGGCTGCGCACTCGCCGCGGCTTTATTGCTTTGCTTCGTATGGGCGCTATGGATATGACGCCCAATCAGCGGCCACGCAGCGCTTGCGCCGCGAACATCTGCGGCGTCATGCTCGCGGCTGCGCTCTGGCTCGTGCCCGGCGCGCACAGAGCGCTCGCCGAAACGCAATCGGTGATTGACCCGACCGAAATGCCGCAGCCGCCGCCCCCCCCCGCAGCCGCAACGAAAAAACCAGTCCAGCAGCCGGATGCGGCGCTCAAGCACGAGCGCCAGCGCGCAGAGGAGGAACAGCGCAGGCGGGCGAAGGCGGAAGCACGCGCGCTGGCGGCAGAAAATGAAGCCGCCAAACTGCGCGCGACGCAACAGGCGCAGCAGGCGGAGACGGCAGCCAAAGAGGCAGCAGAGAAGGCAGCGGCACGCAAAGCCGCTGAAGCGAAAGCAGCGGCAGCGAGAGCCGCGGCGGAGAAGGCAGCGGCACGCAAAGCCGCTGAAGCGAGAGCCGCGGCAGCGAAAGCAGCGGCGGCGAGAGCAGCGAGGGCAGCGGCAGCCCGGGCCACAGCAGCGAAGGCGGCACAGGCGAAGATCGCGGCAGAACAATGGGCCGCCGAGAAAGAAGCGGCGGCACGCGAGGCAGCTGCACGAGAAGCGGCAGCGCGGGAGGCGGCTGCAAAAGAGGCAGCAGCGAAGGAAGCAGCGGCAAAAGAAACGGCGGCGCGCGAGACCGCGACCAGGTTAGCGGCAGCGAGGGAAGCCGCGGAAAGAGAGACCCGGTCATCGCGGGCGCAACTGCGTTCCGGGACGGTGATCCGCGACTGCGCCGACTGCCCGGAGATCGTATGGCTGCCGCAAGGCGAATTCATCATGGGTGAATCATCCGCCGCAAATGGTCCGCGCCATGTCGTCAGAATAAACTACATGCTGGCAGTCGGACGCTACGAAGTTACGTTTGCCGAATGGGACGCGTGTGTTACTGACGGGGGCTGCCGCCGCCGGCCGTACGATTCGGGCTGGGGCCGCGGCCGGCAACCCGTGATCAACGTCAGCTGGGCGGACGCGCAGCAGTACAGTGCCTGGCTTTCGCGCAAGACCGGCAAACGCTATCGCTTATTGACCGAGGCCGAATGGGAGTACGCCGCGCGCGCGGGCTCACACGCCAGTTACTGGTGGGGAAACGATGCCGGACACGGCGACGCCAATTGCTATGATTGCGGCAGCAGATGGGATCGGCGTCAGGCGGCACCGGTCGGCAGCTTCGCACCGAATCCCTTTGGGTTGTACGACATGCATGGAAACGTGTCGGAGTGGGTTGAGGATTGCTACCACGACCGGTACCGGGATGCACCCAATGACGGCAGGGCGTGGACGCTCGATTGCGGCGCCAGCACCGACACCCGTATCGTGCGCGGAGGAGCGTGGCGCAGTCCCACGCACGCCATGCGTTCTGCGGGCCGCTCTGCCGCCTCATTCAATTACTACGATAATCGAATCGGCTTTCGCATTGCGCGCACGGAGTAGGGCATGGCTCTTATCTATCTGAGGCGCAACAACCATGACGACGACAACCGGGAGCGTCGGAAAGAACCGCGTCTGAGCCCCGAGCTGCGCGGCGTCCAGAGCGAGGTTTTCGATTCGGGCAGAAAGACGATTGTCGACTGCGCTCACGTCAAGGTCGAGCGTCTCGACACCCATCCCGTTCTATTTTCCAAGGTCTTCAAGGAATTCGAAGACTGGAAGGGACAGAAGTATGACTATCGCTATTGGGCGGAACGAGAAAATTTCTTTTTGCGGGAGTTCCTAAAAAAGCAAAACGAGTTTACCCACGTTGTTCAGGCGCGCCACCTGATATCGGAAAATGAAGCCGCCAAACAAGTGCTTACTTTCGATGCGGGAATAACGATCGCAAACTGGTTGCGGGTGAAATCCCGTTACACCGATACTGCGACGCTGAGCCATCCGTTCCAGCGCTCGGACGCGTTCCTGCGTTTGATTCGAGCCTGTCTCGTCGCGCTCAAGCAGATCCACGAGCATCGCATCGTTCACTGCGACATCAAGGAAGACAACATCTGCATTCCCTATGCGCCGCATCCATTTCCCGGAGAGGGATGCAAGATTCACATCGAGTTCGAGAAGCTGAGGCTGATTGATTTTGCATTCTCTATCGCGCATGAAATTCCGCTCACCCAGATTCTGGTCATCAATCCCGATGAACGCGTACCGTATCAATCGGAGCTGCTTATCTCTGCGTTGCATTCCGACCGGCGCAGCGGTTCCCCCAACGCGGTTCAGCAACTCGACGATCGGGTCGATCTTTTCAGCCTCGGTTACATGGCGGAGAAAATCAGTGCGGCCGGGCTTGACTGCCCGCCCGGACCCGGTGACATCCGCGCGATGGAAGACGTACACCGCCTGGTTCAAAAGCTCAAAGCGTTCGATTCGACTCCGAATATCGGTGCGGCCCCCTCGCCCGCTGCGCTGGCTCTCCCCCATGATGGCTTGATCGCCGAGATCGACCGCCTGCTGGTGGCGACCGCGGGCCCGTCGGAGTCTCTGGAATTTAAGGTGGACGGCGAGTGGACGCCAGAAGAAATGGCGCGTGGACAGGAGCCAGGTCGCAAAACTCCCTTGACTCCGGTTGCACTTCCGCCGCCGACACCGGTTGCCCCGCCACTCGCGCAAGCCTCGCAGCGATCGGGCGGTCTTTCCAGAATCAGGATTGCGCTGTTTTTCATACTGGCGTTCGTCTTTGCCGGCGCCGGTGTTTTGCTGTATCGAGAAACGCGCGATACCGGGTCGACATCGCCATCGGGTGTAATCACCGCAAAGAAGGAGACTGCTAGCGAGCAGACTTCGCCGTCATCGGCGCCGGACGCGGAGCTCGCAGCGCCGAGTGCCGATCAATCCCCGCGGCAAATATCGCCAGACGCATCCGCGCAAGCCCGCGATCGCATCGTTTCGTTGCTGCGAAGCGATGAGGATACGGTTTTTCAGACAGCGTTCAAGGAACTCACCCAGCTTACGACGAGCAACGCGCCGGCTGCGATGGCAATTGCCGAGTCTATCGCCGCAGAATATGGTGACGCATTGGCGTCTTCAGGTCAGCCGGCCAAAAGATCGCGCGCATTGGGCCGCTTGATCTGGATGGCAAAGGCCGGCAATCCGGCTGCCGCGCAGCGCGTCGCTGCATTCGAAAAAAACTACGACGAGATCAAGCAAACCGTGGCCAAGTCTCTCTGGTGGGTGCGAGGTCAAGGCTCGCAACCAACGGCGGCAGTGCGCTGGATCGAGGATGGCCGGCTGTTGGCGGAAAACGGCGACCGCCCTGCCATGCTCGATCTGGCCTTTGCCATCGGTCACGGGCGTTTGCTCAGGCAGGACCGCGCGACTTCCGTGGAAACTTATCTGAAGGTGATTGCTCGTTCCGATGGCGGCGATGCGATCTCGACCAGGATCCGGCAGTCTGCCGTACGCGGGGTTGCGAGCATGCTCAATATTATCGTCGAGCAAAAGGACCGCGATGCGGCGAAGCGACTGTTGCCCGCGCTCGAGTCGGGCGCCGACTCGGGCGCGGCCGATATGCAATACTATATGGGCCTGTTGAGCGAATGCGTCACACGGCCCGCCAATCTGGACGCGGCGCTGCGGTGGTACCGCAAAGCAGCCGCCGATCCGGCATGGAAACGAACGGCCGAGCGCAAAGCGCGCCTGCTCGGCAAGTGGTGTCCGCGCCGCCCGGCTTAGTGATTTTTGCAGTAGATATGCCTGCGGTTTGCGCATCACACACCGAAACGATGATCGGTTCACACAAAAAGGACAGCCATGACTTTGACGTACCCGCTGGTGCACGTGAACGACGTTGCTCCAGAAAACATGAAGCAGCGCGACGGGTGGGCGATTTCCGAATTCCGGCTGCCGATCTCCGGGAAGCACGGAAGCGCCACCACGGTTTTCCATTCGATTTTCCGTCCCGGATCGACACACGCGAAGCATCTCCATAGCCGGTGCGATGAGATCGCCGTTTATCTGCAGGGGCACGGCGTCGTCGGGCAGAGCAACGAACGTACTGAAGTCCGCGCAGGCCACTGCCGCTTGATGCCGAGAGGATCGGAGCACTTCTTCTTTAACGAGACGAAAGATGAGGAAGCGCTCGTCATTGGATTCTACGTCGGCGCGAAGAACGTCGCGGACACGGGATACGAGTTCCGAGGCGCCGTCACCGAAGGCGACATCGCGATGCCGCGCCGCGAAAGCCTGGGCCAGGGCACGCTCGTCCACATCGACGCCGTCAAGCCGTCGCAGATGAACGCCGGCGACGGCTGGAACATCACCGACTTTCGCATGCCGATCGGCCGCCACAACGGCAGCCCGAACACGCTCTTCTGGGGGAAATTCATGCCGGGTGCTGTACATCAGAAACACCGGCACGAGAACTGCGAGGAAGTCTACTACGTCATCCGCGGCCATGGGCTAGCGGGCGCTGGTCCGGACCGCGCCGAAGTGCGCGGCGGCCACTTCCACTTCATTCCTAAAGGCGTCGAGCACTTCCTCTATAACCTGAGCTCGACCGAGCCGCTGGAAGTGATCGGCGTCTACAGCGGCGCAGGCAACGTCGAGGAGACCGGCTACGTTTATTTAGGAGACGTGACCGCGACGGACATTCGCGCGCGCACGGCATAGCGTCCACTGTGTTCGTTTATACTGTAGTGTCGCATTCACATAAAAAACGAGGAGCAAGCCATAACCCATCACAGCGTTGGATTTCTCACGGCCTCAGGTTGTTTGGCTTTGTTTGCGCTACCGCTGCACGCGGCGCAAAACGATCCCGCCGCCAGCTACCCGAGCAAGCCAATTCGCTTTATCGTGCCGTTCTCGCCGGGGGCAGGAACGGATACTACCGCCCGCACCATCGCTCAGAAGCTGAATGACAAGTGGGGCCAGCAAGTCGTCGCGGACAACCGCACCGGGGCGGGGGGCGCAATTGGCGTCGATGCCACCGCGAAAGCCACGCCGGACGGCTATACGATCTGCCTGATTTCAGCATCGAACTCTGTCAATTCAGCGACCAATCCAGACTTGCCGTACGACTTGGTCAAAGACCTTCAGGGGATCTCGCAGGCGACTTCACTTTTTTACGTCGTGTATGTCCATCCGTCAGTGCCTGCGAACTCGGTCAAGGAGCTGATCGCGTACGCCAAGGCAAATCCCGGAAAGCTCAATTTCGGCACGTCCGGTAACAACACGCTGCAGCACTTTTCCGGCGAGCTCTTTAACCATATGGCCGGCATCAAAATGGTGCACATCCCATACAAAGGCACGGCCGCGGTGATCCCAGCCATGCTGTCGGGCGAAGTTCAGGTCGGCTTCGGTTCATTGATCGGCACGCGTGCGCAGATGCAGGCCGGGCGGCTTCGCGGTATTGCCATCACGGCTGCGAAACGCTCGCCCTCGATCGATTTGCCAACCGTCGCCGAGTCCGGAGTGCCCGGGTTCGAAGTCGATCAGTGGTACGGCGTGATTACGTCTTCGATGGTGCCTCAGCCAATTGTGAGAAAGCTGAACGCGGCCATCGTCGACGCGCTCAAACAGCCCGAAGTCGCGACGCGCCTTGCCGCGGACGGTTCGATCCCCGTCGGCAGCTCGCCCGAGCAATTCAACGCGCATATCAAGTCCGAAATTGCGAAGTGGAAGAAGCTCGTGAAGGAAGCGAATCTGCGGCTTGACAACAAGTAACAAGGAGTCGGGCGCGCAACCCATCGCGATTGGTTTGCGCGCGAACCGGCAGCCATCGCGATTGGTTTGCGCGCAAAGCGGCAGCTGCAAGGCGAAAAATAAGTCTGTGAAGATGGATTAATCGCCAGTCGGAAATCAAATCCGCACGGGCTCGCTCAGCTACCCCATCGATGGATCGATCTGGCTGCAGCCGTTCCGGGAGAACAGATTGAGTAATTCGCATCCACCGCCTGTTGTCAGAGCGACCGCTGGCCTCACGCTTGCCGCGCTGGGGGTTGTGTATGGCGACATTGGTACGAGTCCGCTCTACGCCTTCAAGGTCGCGTTTTCAGGCTCGCATGCGCTGCCTGTTTCGGAGGAGAGCGTGTTTGCGGTTCTCTCCATGATGTTCTGGGCGATCACGCTCATTGTCTCGCTCAAATACGTGACGCTCATGCTCCGTTACGACCATCGCGGCGAGGGAGGTGTTCTCGCGCTGCTGACCTTTGCATTGCGTTCGGTGAAGGACCGCGGTGTCGTCTGTACGGCTGTTGTCATTCTGGGCGCATTTGCGGCATCGCTGTTTTACGGGGATGCGATCATCACCCCCGCCATCTCGGTGCTTTCCGCAGTAGAAGGCCTTTCGGTTGCCACGCCACGCTTCGAGCACTGGATCGTGCCGATCGCAATCGCGCTGCTCGTAGGCTTGTTCGTAGTTCAGCGACGCGGGACGGCACGCATCGGCCGCGTGTTCGGGCCAGTCATGGCCTGTTGGTTCCTCGTGCTGGCACTGCTGGGCGT
>DASYSI010000130.1:0-11432 GCA_036003485.1 Burkholderiales bacterium
GGCGAACGCCTTGATCACGTCCATTACGTCGTACATTTCCTGCAACTGGAACAGCGATTTGCTCGCCGAGATGTTGACGAGCACGCCGCGCGCATCCGCAATGTCGATGTCTTCGAGCAGCGGACATGCGACTGCCTGTTCGGCCGCCATGCGCGCGCGGTCGGTGCCGGCAGCCTTGGCCGAACCCATCATGGCCATGCCGGTTTCGGACATCACGGTTTTGACGTCGGCAAAGTCGACGTTGATCATGCCGGGGCAGCTGATGATCTCGGCAATTCCGGCGACTGCGCCATGCAGCACGTCGTTGGCCGCGCGGAACGCTTCGTCGAGCGTGACCTGGTTGCCCAGGACCTGCATCAGCTTGTCGTTCGGAATCACGATCAGCGAATTGACGTGCTGCGCAAGCGCGTCGAGACCCTGCTGCGCGATTTTCTGACGCTTGCCCTCGAACGCAAACGGCTTGGTCACCACCGCCACGGTGAGGATCCCGAGCTCGCGCGCGATTTCCGCGACCACCGGTGCAGCGCCCGTGCCGGTACCGCCGCCCATACCCGCAGTCAGGAACAGCATGTCGGCGCCGGCGAGCAGCTCGACGATGCGATCGCGGTCTTCGAGCGCGGCCTGCCGCCCGATCTCTGGATCGGCGCCGGCGCCGAGGCCCTTGGTGACGTTCGTGCCGAGTTGAAGCTGGGTGCGCGCCTGAGTGCGCTTCAATGCCTGCATGTCGGTATTGGCGCAGATGAATTCGACGCCGTTTACCCCGTTCACGATCATATGATCGATGGCGTTACCTCCGCATCCTCCGACCCCGATCACTTTGATTACCGCTTCCTGTGGCTTGTCTTCCATGATTTCAAACATAGTTGCCTCCTGATGACAAATGTAAAAACAAAGTTTGCGAACTTCCGACTTCATTGATGCCGAAATTACCGTTCCTGCGTTTACGCATTCCCGTACCCTCTAGAAATTTCCTTTGAACCAGCTCTTCATGTGCTCGAACATGCCCTGCAGCGATCCCATCTGCGCCTGCGCCAGTTCGTGCTGGCGTTGTTGCTGCAGCCCGAGCAGCACCAAACCGACCGCCGTTGCATAGCGCGGATTGCGCACGACTTCAGCCAGCCCGCCGTGGTATTGCGGCTGGCCGATGCGCACCGGCATATGAAATATTTCTTCGCCCAGATCGACCATGCCCTGCATCGAGCTCGAACCGCCGGTAATTACGATGCCCGATGACAGCAAATCCTCGTAACCCGAGCTGCGCAGCTGCGACTGCACCAGCGCATACAGCTCTTCGATGCGCGGCTCGATCACTTCCGCCAGAGTCTGGCGCGAGAGTTGACGCGCGCCGCGCTCGCCGATGCCCGGCACCTCGACCATCTGCCGCGCATCGGCGAGCTGTCTCAGGGCGCAGCCGTAACGCTGCTTAATGTCCTCGGCATCTTTGGTCGGGGTGCGCAACGCCATCGCAATATCGTTGGTAATCTGGTCTCCGGCTATCGGAATAACGCCGGTATGGCGGATGGCGCCTTGCGTAAATATTGCGATGTCAGTGGTGCCGCCGCCGATGTCAATCAAACACACACCGAGGTCTTTCTCGTCTTCCGACACCACCGCGGTCGCCGAAGCAAGCGGCTGCAGGATCAGATCGCGCACTTCCAGCCCGCAGCGCCGCACGCACTTGATGATGTTCTGCGCCGCCGATACCGCGCCGGTTACGATGTGCACGTTGACTTCGAGCCGCACTCCGCTCATACCGAGCGGCTCGCGCACGTCGCCCTGCCCGTCGACGACGAATTCCTGATTCAGGATGTGCAGCACCTGCTGGTCGGTTGGGATCGGGATCGCCTTTGCAGTCTCGATCACGCGCTCGACGTCCTGCTGCGTGACTTCGCGATCCTTGATCGCAACCATGCCGCGCGAATTAATGCTCTTGATGTGGCTGCCGGCAATGCCGGTGAAAACCTCGCTGATTTTGCAGTCGGCCATCAGCTCGGCTTCCTCGAGTGCGCGCTGGATCGCGCTTACGGTGGCCTCGATGTTGACGACCACACCTTTTTTGAGGCCCTTGGACGGATGGCCGCCCATGCCGATTATTTCGAATCCGCCATTCGGCTTCACTTCCGCCACGATCGCCGCGATCTTTGACGTCCCGATATCGAGACCGACGATCAATTTCTTGTTTTCCTTGGCCTTGCTCATCAATCTGTCTCCGCGCTCATCCCGTCGCCCGCGCGCCCTTAGCGCTGCGCCGCTTGGGCTGAGGATCGAGCTTCAATTCAGGGATGCGCACCGCGAAACCGTTCGGATAGCGCAGGTCGACGTAGTTGAGCTTGCGCTGCAGCGGAAATATGGTGCGGTCGTAGACCGCGATAAAACGCTCGAGCCGCGATTCAATGTGTTCACGCCCGAGCTCCAGGACAAGGCCGGTGTCGAGCCGGATCTGCCACGCGCGCCGCGGCGATACCTGCACCTGCACCGGCACCTGTCCGATGGCGGCGAGGCTGTGCTTGAAATATGCGTAGCGCAGCGCGATTTCCTTCACACTGTCTTGCGGTCCGACGAACTCCGGCAGCTCGCTGTCGTACGCGGCGGTAAACACTTCGCCCTGCAGATTTACGAGCGCAGACCCCCCCCAGCGCGCGAGCGGAACGTGCTCTTCAAGCAAGATCTCAAGCCGGTCCGGCCATTGCCGCCGTGCATCGGCCTTACGCACCCACGGCAACTTCTCGAATGCAGCGCGCGCCTGGGCCAGATCGAGCGTAAAGAAATTTCCTGTGACCTCGCGCTTGACTATGCCTTCGATCTGGTCAACGGTGACGTGCGCGAGTTCGCCGCGAATCAGCACCTCGCGTAGCGGGAACGCCGGCAGCCGCATGACGTAGTGCGCAGTCGCGTACGCGGCGAGCAGCAACGCCGCCGCATAGAGCGCGCTCGCCATCGCATTGAGCAGCTCCGGCTTATTCCACATGACGCAAGCCGCTTCGAGTTGCTGGTTTCGAGTTTGGAGTTAAATATGTGTCAGCCCACATGCGCTAACTCCAGAATCTTCAAAACGAGATCGTCGAACTCGATGCCGGCGGCGCACGCTGCCATCGGCACCAGCGAATGCCCGGTCATTCCGGGCGAGGTATTCATTTCGATCAGGAACGCCTGGCCATCGTCGCGCAGAATCAGATCGGCGCGGCCCCAGCCGTAGCATCCCAGCGCGTCGACCGCGCGCATCACCAGAGATTGCAGATGCTTTTCCTGTGCGGCCGGCAGCCCGCACGGGCAGTGATAGCGCGTGTCATTGGTAAAGTATTTGTTCTGATAGTCGTAGTTGCCGTGTGGCGCCTCGATCCGGATCAGCGGCAGCGCACAAGCCCCGAGGAACGCCGCGGTCAGTTCCGGGCCGGGAATGAACTCCTCGGCGATCACGAGCGTGTCGTAGCGGGCCGCCAACTCGTACGCGGCCAGAAGTTTTTCCATCGAAGTCACTTTGGTAAGTCCGATGCTCGAACCTTCGTGCGCGGGCTTGACGATCAGCGGCAGTCCAAGCTCTTTCACTACCAGCGCCCAATCGCTCGCGCTGGTCAAAACTGCATGGCGCGGGGTTGGAATTCCGGTCGCGATCCATACGAGCTTGGTGCGCAGCTTGTCGATACACAGCGCGGAAGCCATCACGCCGCTGCCGGTATAAGGGATTTCCATCAGCTCGAGCGCGCCCTGTACCGTGCCGTCCTCGCCATAGCGGCCATGCAGCGCGATAAATGCGCACTCAAAAGCATCGCTTTCGAGTTCAAATACGGAGCGCTCCGCCGGATCGAACGCATGCGCATCGACGCCTTTGCGCCGCAATCCCTCGAGCACGTTCTTGCCCGACATCAGCGAAATCTCGCGTTCGGCGCTTTTGCCGCCCATGAGTACCGCGACTTTGCCGAAAGCGTCCGGCGTACGCCGTGAAGCGTGAGGCGAATTCATTTCGCGCCTCCGCTGTCCGGCAGTTCGTGCCGCAGCTGGGCTCTAGCACGCTGATGCAGAACCCGCTGGGAGCCGCGTTTGCACGAAAAGTGCTCAGATGCAAGGCGCGCGACGAAGGTCGAACGCTCGTTCTGTTCGACGTGGCGCGCAACGCCGCAGCTGGGCACTTTTCGTGCAAACCCTTCGGGCCCCATGGGGTTCTGCATCAGCCTGCTACACTTCACGCTGTTCATCCTTCGCCGCTTCATGCCGGATCACCGATGATGCGCACTTCGCGCTCGAGCTCGACGCCGAACTTTTGCTCGACCGCCGCGCGCGCGAGCTCGATCAGCGCTTCAATGTCGGCCGCGCTGGCATTCCCAGTATTGACGATGAAATTCGCGTGCTTGGGCGAAATCATCGCTCCCCCGAGCGCACAGCCCTTGAGCCCGCAGGCTTCGATTAGGCGCGCCGCGTAATCGGCGTGCGGGTTGCGGAACACCGAGCCGGCGTTGGGGTGCTCGAGCGGCTGCGTCGCGATCCGCCGTTCGAGCAGCTCCTTCATGATCGCGCGCGACCGGACAGTATCGCCGCGCGGCAAACCGAAGCGTGCCGCAACAAACCATTCCTCCGCGCCCTCGCGCAGCACGACGCTGCGATAGCCGATCTCATAATTCGCGTGCGTGCGCGAGCGTAGCCGCCCGGCGCGGTCGAGCGTGGTAACGCCTGCGACGATGTCCCAGGCTTGGCCGCCGTGGCAGCCTGCGTTCATGGCGAGCGCGCCGCCGACCGTGCCGGGAATACCGGCCATGAATTCGGCGCCCGCCAGCCCGCGCATCGAAGCGAAGCGCGCGAGTTTGGGACTTGGCACGCCGGCTCCGGCGTGAATCGCCTCGCCGTCAAAGCCGATCTCTTTGAGCACCCCATGCGTGAAGATCACCGTGCCGCGCAAACCACCGTCACGCACGAGCAGATTGCTCCCCAGACCGACTAGCCACACCGGTTCGTGCGCCGGAAGCGAGACCAGGAATGCGCGCAGATCGTCGAGATCGGCCGGCGTATACGCCCGCTCGACACAGCCGCCGGCGCGCCAGCTCACATGCCGCGCCATCGGCTCGCGCTCGCGCAGTTCACCCCGCAGCAGATTTTTGTGTTCCGCCATGTTCATCGTGCGCCGCTCATCGCTGACCACCCGCCAATAGGCTTGCGACTCCGCCGATCGAGCCAGCGCCCATCGTCACCACGACATCGCTTTCCTTCACTACATTGCGGATGGCGTCGGGAAAATCCGCGATCTGCTCGACGAAAATCGGCTCGACTTTGCCGAGCACGCGTACCGCCCGCACCAGTGCACGGCCGTCGGCGGCAATAATCGGTGTTTCGCCTGCGGCGTAGACTTCCGTCAGCAGCAGCACGTCGACGGTGGAGAGCACTTTGATGAAATCCTCGAAGCAGTCGCGCGTGCGGCTATAGCGGTGAGGCTGGAACGCAAGCACCACGCGCCGCCCCGGAAACGCGCCATGTACGGCCGCAAGCGTCGCCGCCATTTCCGCCGGGTGATGACCATAATCGTCGATCAACGTGTAGCGCCCAGCTGTTGCGCCCGGCTCGAGCGCGATGTCACCGTAGCGCTGAAAACGGCGTCCGACGCCCGCGAAATCCGCGAGCGCCTTGACGATCGCCGCGTCAGGCGCGCCGACTTCCATGCCGACCGCAATCGCGGCAAGCGAGTTGAGCACGTTGTGTTCACCGGCGAGATTGAGCGTCACTTGAAGATCAGCCAGCGGCGTACCGCGCGCATCGCTGCGCACGACGCGAAAGTGCATGCGGCCGGCGTCGGCCTTCAAATCGACTGCGCGAATCTGCGCGGTGTCGGACAGGCCATACGTGGTGACCGGCTTGGTCACCGCAGGCATGATTTCGCGCACGTTCGGATCGTCGACGCACAGCACTGCAGTGCCGTAAAACGGCAGCCGCTGCACAAAATCGAGAAACGCCTGCCGCAGGCGGCCAAAATAGTGGCCATAGGTTTCCATGTGGTCGGCGTCGATATTGGTGACCACCGCGAGCACCGGCGCGAGAAACAGGAATGAGGCATCGGACTCGTCGGCTTCGACCACGATGAATTCACCGCTGCCGAGCTTGGCGTGCGAGCCCGCAGCTTCGAGCCTGCCGCCGATCACGAATGTCGGATCCATGCCGGCTTGCGCGAGCACGCTCGCGACCAGACTGGTCGTTGTCGTCTTGCCGTGCGTGCCCGCCACTGCAATGCCCTGTTTAAGCCGCATCAGCTCGGCCAGCATCAGCGCGCGCGGCACCACTGGTATCTTGTGGGCGCGTGCCGCGATCACTTCCGGGTTGTCGTCCTTGACCGCGCTCGATACGACCACCGCATCCGCCGACGCGATGTTCGCCGCGGCATGTCCTTGCAGCACTTTGGCGCCGAGCCTTTGAAGACGCCGGGTCACCGCGTTATCGTTCAGGTCGGAGCCGCTCACCTCGAACCCGAGGTTGAGCAGCACTTCGGCGATACCGCTCATTCCAGCCCCGCCTATTCCAACAAAATGCACGCGTTTGACTTTGTATTTCATGCGGCAGCCAGCCTCATGCACTCGTCAGCCACGGTCCGAGTTGCGTCGGGTTTGCTCACCGCGCGCGCTTGCTGCGCCATCCCGAGCAAAGCCTCGCGCGTGAAGCTGCGCAGCAATTCAGCAAGCCGCGGCGGTGTAAGCTCGAGTTGCGGGACCATCACTGCCGCGCCGCACTCGACAAGGAAGCGCGCATTGGATGTCTGGTGGTCGTCGGCCGCGTGCGGCAACGGCACCAATACACTCGCAATGCCGGCGGCGGCGATCTCTGCGATGGTCGCGGCACCGGCGCGGCAGATGATCAGGTCCGACTCGGCGTAGTGTGACGCCATGTCAGCAATGAATGGCAGCAGCGTCGCGCTGACACCCACGCGCTGATAATTCGCTTCGACTTCGGCGAGATGGCGTGCGCCCGATTGGTGTGTAACGCGCGGGCGCGCGTGCTCGGGCAGCAGCGCAAGCGCCTGCGGCACGGCTGCATTAAGCGCCTGCGCGCCGAGGCTGCCGCCGATCACGGTCAGCCGCAACGGGCCTGTGCGCGAGCGGTAGCGCTGCGCGGGAACCGCCAGTGCGGCGATCTCGCTGCGCACCGGGTTGCCGCTCCAGATTATTGCGGTGGACGCGCCAAACGCGCCCGGAAATCCGGCGAGCACGCGGTCAGCAACCCGCGCGAGGACGCGGTTGGCAAGACCCGCGATCGAATTCTGCTCATGAATCGCGAGCGGCCGATTCAATAGCGATGCCATCATGCCGCCCGGGAACGACACGTAACCGCCCATTCCAAGCACGACGTCGGGGCGGTGCGCGAAGATCGCGCGTGCGCTCTGCCAAAACGCAATCAGCAACTGCAATGGCAGCAGTACCAGTCGCAGCAAACCTTTGCCGCGCACGCCCGTCATGCTGATCCAGGCCATGGTGTAGCCGCGAGGCGCGACCAGCGTCGACTCCATGCCGGATTTGGTTCCGAGCCAAACGACGCTCCAACCCTGCGCGCGCAGATAATCGGCGACCGACAGCGCGGGGAAAATATGACCGCCCGTGCCTCCCGCCATGATCATGATGGTGCGGTTCATACCGCCAGGCCCCGCATCAATTGCCGGTTTTCCCAATCGACGCGCAACAGCACGGCGAGCGCGCAGCAGTTGGCGACGATGCCGCTGCCGCCGAACGACAGCAGCGGCAGCGTAAGTCCCTTGGTCGGCAGCACCCCCATGTTGACGCCCATGTTGATGATCGCCTGCACGCCGAGCCAGATACCGACGCCGTGCGCAACCAAGGCGGGAAAGCGGCGCTCGAGCGCAGCCGCCTGGCGGCCTATCGCGAAAGCGCGTACCACGACGAGCGCGAACAATATGATCACCAGTGCGACGCCCGCGAAGCCGAGCTCTTCGGCGATCACCGCGAGCAGAAAATCGGTATGCGCCTCGGGGAGATAAAACAATTTCTCGACGCTTGCGCCAAGACCGACGCCGAGCCATTCGCCGCGGCCGAAAGCGATCAGCGCGTGCGAAAGCTGGTAGCCTTTGCCGAACGGATCGGCCCACGGATCCATAAAGCCGACAACGCGCTGCATGCGGTAGGGCGAAACCCAGATCAACAGCAGAAATCCCACGACCAACAATGCGATCAGGCACGCGAACGGTTTCCAGTTGACCCCGCCGAGAAACAGAACGCCCATCGCAATGACGGTAATAACGGCGAATGCGCCGAAATCCGGTTCACCCAGCAGCAACGCGCCGATGGCCAGCATCACCACGAACAGCGGCAGAAAGCCACGACTCAGGCTGTGCATGTAGGCCGCTTTGCGCACCGTATAATCAGCGGCGTAGAGCACGACGAAAAGCTTCATCAGCTCAGAAGGCTGTAGATTGAATAAGTACAGCGAAAGCCAGCGCTGGCTGCCGTTGACCTCGCGTCCGACCCCGGGAACGAGCACGAGCGTAAGCAGTCCCGCGCCGAGCAGGAATAGATACGGCGCCGCGCGTTGCCAGAATCGCAACGGGAACTGGAACGCGCACGCGGCGAGCGTGATGCCAATCGCGAGAAATATGCCGTGCCGCATCAGGTAGTACATCGGCTGCTGGCCTGAAATACGGTTGGCTTCGGCAATTGCAATCGATGCCGAATAAACCATGACCAGACCGAGCGCCAGCAGCAGCACGCTGCTCCACACCAGCGTGTGGTCGTACTGCGCCGGCTGCCGCCGGCTTTTTACATCGGCATAAAACATGCTGTTAGCGTCGCTCACGCTGCACCAGCTTGTTGACTGCGGCCGCGAACATCTCGCCGCGGTGGGCATAGTTTCGGAACATGTCGTAGCTCGCGCACGCCGGTGACAGCAATACCGCATCTCCGCTCACGCTCGCTGCGCGCGCCTTCTGCACGGCCTGATCCATATCGGCGGCACGCACGAGCGGCACGCCGCAGCCGTCGAGCGCGGCCGCAATCTGCTCGCGGTCACGGCCGATCAACACCACTGTGCGCGCACGTCGCATGACGGGTTCGCGCAGCGGAGCGAAATCCTGGCCTTTGCCTTCGCCGCCCGCGATCAGCACCACCGGACGCGTCAATCCATTAAGCGCAGCGACTGTCGAGCCGACATTCGTGCCTTTCGAATCGTCGTAGTAGATGACGCCGTCAAGCTCGGCGACTTTCTCGACCCGATGCGGCAGTCCCTTGAAAGTGCGCAATGCGTTCGCAATCGACTCGTCGTCAACGCCGATCGCATGACACAGCGCGCCTGCCGCGAGCGCATTCGCGGCGTTATGCAGACCTGCAACCGGTAAATCACCGGTCTGCATCAACTTCTTCCCGCCGCGCGCAAGCCATCGCGTGCCACCGTGCAGGGCGATGCCCCAGTCGTGCGCGTCCGCCGGCGCATCGAGTCCGAAGCGCTGCACGGTGCGCCCCGGCAACGCCATGGCGCTCACGCGCGGATCTTCGCGGTTGAGCACCTGCGCGCCGTGGCCGTTGAACACGCGCGCCTTGGCCGCGGCGTATGCCCCGATATCGTCGTAGCGGTCGAGATGATCTTCCGACAGATTGAGCATCGCAGCCGCATCGGCGTCGAGGCTGGTGGTGCTTTCCAGCTGGAAGCTCGACAGCTCCAACACGAACGCAGCGGGCACCGGCCTGCCGTTTTCGATTTCAGTGAACGCATCGAGCACCGGAGTGCCGATGTTTCCGGCAACCACCGTATCGAGTCCCGCGCTCACGCACATGTCACCCGCCATGCGGGTCACGGTGCTCTTGCCGTTGGTTCCGGTGACCGCCAGAATTCTCGCGCTTTGACGCGGAAGGGTTCGCGCTTCGAGCTGCATCAATGCTTGCGCGAACAGTTCAACGTCACCCGCCGTCGGCGTGCCGCGCCTGATCGCCAGCGCCACCGCCGGCGTACGGCGGTCGACGCCGGGACTAATGGCGATCAGATCGGCTGCGTGCACGGCTGCGTCGCGGAATTCGCCGCATTCGAGCACAACGTCGGGCAGCTCGCGCTTGAGCGCTGCCGCGTGCGGCGGATGCGCGCGCGTATCGGCAACTGACACAAACGCGCCGTGCCGCTTGAGCCAGCGTGTCATCGACATTCCGGTTTCACCGAGCCCGAGCACGAGAACTTTTTTTCCTTTCAACTCCAACATCAGCAGAAAACCTCCGCCAATGCGCGACGCAATGAAAACGCAAAGCAAGAGCGTTGCATCGCTTGTGTGCGGCGCCTCGCGGCCTTTGCGTCTTTGCGGCTCGATTCGCATTTCATCGAAGTTTCAATGTTGAGAGCCCGACCAGCACCAGCATCATCGTGATGATCCAAAAACGAACGACGACTTGGTTCTCCTTCCAACCTTTCAATTCGTAGTGATGGTGCAGCGGCGCCATGCGGAAAATGCGTTTGCCCGTCAGCTTGAACGATGCGACCTGCAACACGACCGACAGCGTCTCGACCACGAAGACGCCTCCCATGATGAACAGCACGATTTCCTGCCGCACGATCACTGCGATGGTGCCGAGCGCTGCGCCGAGCGCAAGTGCGCCGACATCTCCCATGAAAACTTCCGCCGGATAAGCGTTGAACCACAGGAACGCGAGTCCCGCGCCCGCAATGGCGCCGCAGAAAACGGTAAGCTCGCCGGCGCCCGGTATGAGCGGAAACCCGAGGTATTTCGAGAACACCGCGTTGCCGGCGACATAAGCGAAGATGCCGAGGGCGCCGCCGATCATCACGGTGGGCATGATGGCGAGCCCGTCGAGACCATCGGTGAGGTTCACCGCATTGCTGGTACCGACGATAACGAGGTAAGTCAGCGCGATAAAGCCGAATACGCCGAGCGGGTAAGCGACATTTTTGAAAAACGGCACGATGAATTCGGTCTGTGCCGGCAAATTGGAACTGAACGCGATGAAACACGCCGCGGCGACGCCGATTACGGACTGGTAGAAAAACTTGGTCTTCGCCGATAATCCTTTCGACCTGCGGTTCACGACTTTGCGGTAGTCGTCGACCCAGCCGATCGCGCCGAAACCAAGCGTTACGACGAGCACTATCCACACCAGGCGGTTCTGAAGGTCCGCCCACAGCAGTGTCGTCACCACGATCGCCACCAGGATCAATGCGCCACCCATGGTCGGCGTGCCGGCCTTGGGCAGATGCGATTGCGGACCGTCGTCGCGCACCGCCTGGCCGATTTTGTATGAAGTGAGCCTGCGAATCATCGTGGGGCCCACCGTGAAGGTGATCACGAGCGCCGTCAGGCACGCGAGCACCGCACGCAACGTAATGTAGCTGAACACGTTGAATACGCGGATGTCCTTGCCGAGCCACTGCGCGAGCTCTAGCAGCATGGATGACCTCCGGGCAGCCATGCGGCGCAGAGCGAGCGGCGTTCAACCACGAGCTCTAACAGCATGGAT